>JAUQXG010000226.1 GCA_030834765.1 Lutispora sp. | reverse complement strand
TGGAGCAAAGCTATCCTTTAAGAAAAATAGATAAGTTGATGGAAAAAGACGTTGATCCTGGTAGGGTTCGGAGCTATTCCTTATTAAAAGAAGTCTATGGTGCATCACAAAGTGAGGTAGAGAAAAATCTGAAAATAGTATCGGCAGGGGGGAGCTTTCAATTTAATAAAAATAATAAAGCCTCTGAGTCTTTAAAATCAGCGATGGAAGAAGTTCTATCACTTTTAAAAGTAAAAAAAGGATTAAGCAGATTTGTATTTCCTACCAGCGGAACTTTTAACTATCGTGTGATAGCAGGAACGAATTTACTTAGCCCTCATTCCTTTGGTATTACAATAGACTTAGCAAGAGATAAAAAGGACTATTGGAGATGGGCATCCAAGGAGCTTGGGCAAAAGAGAATAGAGGAGTACCCTAATGAGATCGTAGAGATATTTGAAAAACATAATTTTGTATGGGGGGGAAAATGGAGTCACTTTGATATATTGCATTATGAATATAGGCCTGAAATCATCATAAAGGCCAGATATTTTTCTGATGAATATAAGCAAGGCAAGTCTTGGTATGAAGGTTTATCATTTGATGATGATACTGTGGAAGGATATATTGAAATCATAGAGAATAAGTTACAATAGATAATCTATCAAAAGGGGAATACAAATGAATGTTATAAATAATGAAATATATACAGATGAAAAGTTTGAAGAAGATGATTTGTCAGGCAAAGAATATATAGGTTGTAAATTTACAAATTGCAGCTTTAAAAATGCAAATATGGATGGTGTTATTACAAGAAGATGTATGTTTTCTAATTGTAATTTTAAATCATCACGGCTCAACGCATCGCTACATGAAGGATCTGCTTTTACCAATTGCCATTTTGAAAGTGCCAATCTGTTTAGTGGAGATTTTATAGAATGCAAAATGACTGGTTCAAGCTTTGTGGATGCCAATATGATAGGGGTATCAATAAAAAAAGGAGATTGGTCATATACTAATTTAAGATTATGCGATCTGAAAGGCATGGATTTAAGAAATGTGAAGTTTGAGAGAGCTGATTTATATAATTGTGATTTTCAGAAAGCAGATTTAAGAGGAGCAGATCTTAGTAATGCGATTTTGATAAAGGCAAATCTAAAAAATGCAGATTTGCGGGAAGCTATAGTGAAGGGTGTAGACTTTACGAGCTTTGTTTTAAAAGATGTACGGCTTGATGTGATTCAAGCAATAGAAGTAGCGAGGGCTTATGGAGTAATCGTTGAATAAAGCGAGGGGGCTGGTTTTTTTATTTCCGCCCCATCACTTCCAGGTATTCTTATACTTTAAACTTTGAAACCTCATTCTTTAGTTTTTCGGCACTTTTATTTGCGTTTTCTACTAATTCTACCACCTTATTAGATTTCGCTGTAATGCCCTCTGTCCTATTGGCGATATCTGTAGTGCCTTCTGCACCTTGGCTTGAAGCTGCCGCCACACCATCGATGGTTTTCAGAATTTCATTTATTGATGCCAAAAGCTCTTCTGATGTGGAGCTAAAATCTGTTACAAGGCCATCTACAAAAATAGCATCTATATTATATTGCTCTGCAACTTCTAATAGTGTTTTATAATCCTTATTCACATCCGTAGACATAAAATTCAAAAGCTCATTTGAATTTTCCACTAAGTTTTGAACAGAGCCTGTTACTTTACCTGTAATTTTTTGTATTTCTGCAACGGTATTCTTTGATTGCTCTGCCAGCTTTCTGATTTCATCGGCCACTACTGAAAATCCTTTTCCTGCCTCTCCTGCCCTTGCTGCTTCTATTGCAGCATTTAAAGCAAGAAGATTGGTTTGGGAAGTTATCTCCATTATGGATTCAGAAAGTACATTTATTTGTTCAACAACCTTAGATTCTTCCATAGCTTTCTCTAACTTATCTTTTGTATTTGAAAATATGGTAAATGCTTTTTCTTGAGAAGCTTTTACATCTTCTTTTGTCTTTAATGCTCTTTTACTTATATCATTTGCTTTCGTTGCCCCTTCTTCGGACTTCTCAGCAATGGCTTGCACCGCTCTTTCCATCTCCTGTGAAGTAGCGGACATTTCCTCTGCTGAAGCTGCAGTCTCTTCCATGCCAGCCGAAAGCTCTTCTGTTGCTACGGATACACCTTCTATTTCGCTGTTTAATTCGCTTACGTTATGATTAACATTTGTAACGATACTTGAAATAGAATCTGCTTCATTTTGCACATCATGTATCAGCACGGTTATAGAACCTTGCAATATATCAACGGATGTACTAAGATCACCTATTTCATCCTTTCTTTTTAAAAACTTCTCAGGCACTTTCATAGTAAAATCACCTGTAGAGAAAAGCTTCAAATGATCTGCTGCTAAAGCAAGGGGTGTTGCAATGCTATTTGATATATATAGAGTGGCTGCTATTGCTATTGCTAAAATCCCAATGAGCAATATAACAAAGATTCGAATAGAGGCCGCATATTGCATATCATTTTGTACATTTATTTCCTTTGCAAGCTCCGAATTATATTCGCCAAGGTTTCTAACACTTGTTTGATAATTTTCTAAAATTCCTTTATTTTTTATGAAGTAATCATATGTCTGTTCTTTATTGCCTGCTTTTGAAAGAGTTACAGTTGTAGAAAGAACATCTCTCCATTCCTCAAGATCATCTTTAATTTTCTGAAAAAGTATTTTTGGGTTATCATCGATTGACAGGCTTTCTAATTTAGCCATATCGCCATTTGCTGTCTCTTTTCTCTTTTCAATATCTGCATATATGGTCTGCCTTTCGTTTTCGTCTTCACTAAGTATCAGAGCATATAAATTGGCACTGTTTGCTCTGGTTTGAGTGCGTAAATCTGCCCCTACTTCTATGGCAACTAAATTATCATTATAAAGTGAATCCATACTTTTATTGGCATTTGTAAGGTTTATATAACCAACTCCTGCGGTTATGACCATGAAAATGATCATGATAAGAGATAAAATAAATATTTTTGTCCTAACTTTAAAGTTATTAAGCATAATACTCCCCCTAAATTAAATTTGAAATAGAATTGCATATTTTTCAAGATTAAAGCTTATTATTAGGACATGAATAGCAAATATTAATTGCATAATCCGTCTTATTATAAATATTAGCAACTAATAATTGCTATGTCAATTAAAAATGCAATATATAATTGCGTGTATAGAAAGAAGCAAGAAATGATTGCTATCATATATTTTATGAGGTGAAATGATATGCTTGGGAAAAGGCTAGCCTATATTAGGAGATCTAAGGGAATGACACAAGAACAAGTTGCAAAGACTTTGAATGTAAAAAGGCAGACTTATAGTGCTTATGAAAGAGATGTAAGCAGCATAGATGCCGATACGATTTTAAATCTTTCCAATACTTTTAAAGTTTCTGCTGATTACCTTCTTGGTAGAGAAGCAGAAAGCACCATATCCATAAAAAATAATATTAGATTGGAAGATGCTGAAATAATAAAATCCAGGGCTGAGAATATTAAGGGACTTATATTGAACGCTTTTGATTTAGCTCTCAATTGTAAATCCCAGAACGAAGTGCTTGTAGAAAATCTGTTTAATGCATTGGAGGAAGGGATGCTGCTTGCTAAAAATGAATTAAGGGAGAAGTATGGTAAAAACTAAGAAGTAGTGGGGACGGTTCGATTTCTTTTGCTTCAGTATTTATCTTTTATCTTGAAAGAAAAGTAGAAAGCATATGTATATATAGATTATAAAAATGAAGGGGATAAATATGCATAACAACTTCATAGGCTGTCCATATATACATCAACTTACTCTGAATGGAAAAGGGAAAATGAGCACAAACTCGGATATAGCAATTGTGAATATTAGTGTCATAACAGAAGATAAAGAGTTGGACAAATCTAAAAAATGCAGATTTGCGGGAAGCTATAGTGAAGGGTGTAGACTTTACGAGCTTTGTTTTAAAAGATGTACGGCTTGATGTGATTCAAGCAATAGAAGTAGCGAGGGCTTATGGAGTAATCGTTGAATGAGGGATATCTTGAAAGCCCGGCACTTTTATCAATTTAGTGTATGCAGTAGATGCAGGAAGGGATTAGATGAAAAGTTATGAAGAAAAGGCATTGTATGAATTAAGGGTTTGGCAGAAAAGCATGGCAAAAAGGCCTTCTTTTACTGATAAAATGTCAAAAAGTATGCAAAGAAAAATGAGCAGTTTTATACCAGAGAAAGCTCATGTGGTAATCACGGAAGCAATAAAGAATATGGTTAAGGCCGTACTCTTTGGCTCGAAGTTTATTACTGATGTCCCTTTGCTTCAAGGATCTTTACAGGAGCGGGAAAGATTAGTAGAAGAAAAGGTAAAGTATTATAAGAGGACTGCTGCATTAAGTGGAGCTGGAACTGGAGCCGGAGGAATATTTTTAGGTCTTGCAGATTTTCCAATTTTACTTAGCCTAAAATTAAAGTTTTTATTTGATGCTGCTACTGTATATGGTTTTGATGTGCGAGATTATAAAGAGAGATTATATATACTATATATTTTTCAGTTGGCTTTTTCCAGCCAAGAATCTAGAAATATGATATATGAAAAGATACAAAATTGGGATACGACGGTACAAATCCTTCCCACTGATGTAGAAGCCTTTGATTGGAGGTCCTTTCAACAGGAATATAGAGATTTTATTGACTTGGCAAAGATGCTTCAGCTTTTTCCAGGAATAGGTGCCTTTGTTGGGGCCTATGCAAATTATAAGCTGATGAATAGCTTAGGTGATACCGCAATGAATGCTTATAGGCTTAGAATCATGGAAATACATATGGATGAAAAGTAAAATAAAGCATATGTATATATAGATTACTAGAATGAAGGGGGATAAGATATGGAAAATCACTTCATCTGTTGCCCATATATACATCAACTTACTCTGAATGGAAAAGGAAGTGTGAGGGCAAATCCAGATATTGCAATTGTGAATATCGGTGTCATAACAGAAGATAAAGAATTGGAGAGAGCACAGCAGCAAAATGCATCTGCTATTTCTGTAGTCATCAATTCACTTAAGGCTGGAGGAATGAAAGATTCTGATATTCAAACAATCACATATTCTGTAAATCCACAATATGACTTTGTGGAAGGCCGTCAGTTATTTAGAAATTATAGAGTAGTCAATGCACTTAGGGTAACTATAAGAGATATAAATAGAGCCGGCGCTATAATAGATGGTGCAGTGCGAAGCGGTGCCAATGAGATAGGCAGCATAGAGTTTACTGTTTCTGATTCATCGGTGTACTATAATCAAGCATTGAATCTAGCCATTAAAGATGCCATAGGTAAAGCTTCCGATATAGAGAAGGCATTTGGCTTTACTATAAATAAAACGCCAATAAGTATTACAGAAGAAACCGCTTCCTTTACTCCTAAAATGGATTTCGCAATGATGAGATCTGAAGGCACAACGCCAATACAACCTGGTGAACTAGAGATTGGGGCAAGTGTAAAAGCTATATTTGCATATAATTAAAAGATAAAAACCAAAGGAATAGCATAAGGCTTTCCATTGGTTTTTATTTATTTCATCTTACTTAGCAAATTATCAAGATAGACTGATTTCATTTGATTGCTTGCCATAGCTTGTTTTAGCGGAGGTAATTTTAGTATGACACCTAGTATGGCTGCCATAGCTCTATGGCTTAGTAGCGCGTTGTTATCAAAAATCAGATTTTGAAGCTTGCCTCGCTCAATGGCCATTAAAATATGTTTATGAGTTGAATTCACAGGGGTTATTATCCTTTTTACCCTTGATTCAAGAGAGATATGCTTTTGATAGCAAGCTTTTACACATAATCCACAGCCTAGACAAATATCTTCGTCTAGTTTAGCCTTTTTACTGTTTTTATGATTAGGGTCATTGGCGGAAACCAATGTCATAGCTTCTACAGGACAGATATTTACACATTTTCCACAGCCATTGCATTGCGCTGTATCCACCTTAGGCATAAAGTTTGTAGTGTGTATTGGATTTAACAAACCAAATTTTCTAGCTGCGATCATCGCTTCACAGCAACAGCCACAGCAGTTGCATATGAAGCTGACATCCTTTTTGGAGTTTTCTCCAAATTGCACAAGATTGCTATCATATGCTTGATGTAAAAGGTCAACGCATTCGGAAGCATCTACTTGTCTTGCATATCCGTGCTTTATCAAAGAAGAAGCAGTTCCATTGAAGCTCATGCAAATGTCCAAAGGAGCATCACAAGCTTTTCCTAAGTGTTCCATTTTGTGCCGGCAATAACACATTCCAACAGCTATATGAGAGGCATCCTTCGTAATCTCACTAGCTCTTTCATAGTCCAGTACATGCAGGGCATTTTCATTGCTCAGGACAGACTCGTTTATGAATATTCTTCCTTGTTGTGTTTCGCCACTGGTGAAAAGGTCTTTTATAAAGTCTTCTTCTACATTTAGATATTGATGAAAAAGCTGACTCAGCAATTTCTGATCTATATCACCTCTGGTACGCATTAAAGAAAATTCGAAGAAACCAGCCATTGGAGGGGGCAGCACATATTTTTGTACGCCATCCTGCTCCATATCCAATAAAATTGCTCGGCTTGCAAGTTGATTTAATACCTTTTGGGCTTCTGACGGATCAACTTTCCATATCCTGCTTGCTCTTTCAACAGTGAAAGGCCTTATTGGAAGTTGTGAGACTAATTGGGCTTCTTTTTCATTAAACAAAATATTTAGTATTTTATATAGGCTTTCAGAAGGAGGTGCTCCTTGAGAAAATCGATTCATTCTATCAACTAACTGACTGTATCCTGACTTTAATGAATGATGAGACATAAAAACACACCTTTCAATTGTGAATAGGTCTTTAAAATATAGTATTAAGTTTAGCATAATGTATATAAGTTTTTCAAATTCTTTGCATTATTGAGCATGAAGCTATATAATTATTTTAAATAAGATAGAAGAATAAGGAGTGTATAATTGAGATTGAAGGATGAAAAGTTAAAATTATATGGGTTCAATAACTTAACAAAATCATTAAGCTTTAATATTTATGATATTTGTTATACGGAGACGGAAGAAGCAAGGAAAAAGTATATTGAATATATTGATGAGCAATATAATTCAGATAGATTGACCAATATACTTAAAAATGTAACAAATATTATAGGTGCAAGCATTTTAAATATAGCGAAACAGGATTATGATCCTCAGGGTGCCAGTGTTACCCTTCTGATATCTGAAGAAGAGGTACCTGTTTATGTGCTGGATCCTTCCTGCAATCGAGGTATATTGACTCCTTTGCGAGAAAATATAGTAGGCCATCTAGATAAAAGTCATGTTACAGTTCATACTTATCCTGAAAGCCATCCCCAGAATGAAATAAGCACCTTTAGAGTGGATATAGATGTCTCTACCTGTGGCACAATATCTCCTCTTAAAGCATTGAACCTGCTTATTGAAAGCTTTGATTCGGATATCATTACGATAGACTATAGAGTCAGAGGTTTTACAAGGGATATGAAGGGGAGAAAACATTTTATTGATCATGACATAAGCTCTATACAAAATTTTATAGCCAAAGATAAAAAAGAAAAGTATAACTTAATGGATATGAATATATATCAATCCAATATATTTCATACAAAAATGAAAATACAGGATATCGATATCGATAATTATATATTTGAAAAAACAGAAGAGGATTTATCTGATACAGAGATTGAAAGTATAATCCAAAAGCTGGATAAGGAAATGACTGAAATATTTTATGGCATGAATGTTCCAAAATGATAAAATTGAGCTGCTGCAAGGCAGCTTTTTTCAAATTTAATTTTTAATTTGTAGAGGTAGCCCTATGGACTTAAAGCAAATTCTTTGTTTTTTAGGAGGATATGTCTATATACCAGATGAAGTTTTTCAAATTAAGGGAAAGAAGCTACTTCATATATCGGACACTCCTATGGTTTTTTTCAATGAGTTAGATAGAGTTATAAAAAAAGTAAAACCTGATTATATTGTGCATACAGGGGACTTAGTGGATAATATTAAACTTCAAATGTATCCTTCTTCCATATATAGATATGAAAAGGATCTGAAGTCTCTTCTTCAAATCATGGAGAACTCTCAAGCTGAAGAAATATATTTGGCCTTGGGAAATCATGACAGTAAAGAGATGATAGAAAAAAACAATGGAAGATGTCATATTATTGGTCTATGTGAAGATGTTCTTATTCATGATGTGGAATTTAGAGTAAGTCACTACCCTAGTGAGATATTAAAATCACCTAGGAGTGTGAATCTTTTCGGACATGATTTAAGTTTAAAAAATAATCAGAAAGATAGAAAGCTATTCTTTAATGGCATTATAAGCATAAATATTATTGAGCTTGATTCGCTAGAATATCATTTTCTATATTATCCTCATGGGACGGATGATGCAAGACTAGGAAAAACCAAAATAGGACTGTGATATCTGATTGGAGGGGTAAATATGGTTTCGTTGATCAGGAGCGGCCCTAAAACATTGATTTTTGAGAGCTCCTATATAAACGAGCTAAAGGAGTATTTGACAACAGAATTGAACGGAACTGAGTATGACTTAGATACGGGACTTAAAGAAGCGGGAGAAGAGCATACCATCCTATTTTTGACTGAAGAAATAAAAAATATTGTGGGTAGAGAAGATATACAAGCTGTTTTAGTTTTGAAAAAAGAGCCTGATGTAATCATGTGCCATATGATAAGCAGTGATAAAATGAGACTTATAAGGAAAGCTCGGACGGCTCCCAGGATCATTTTTCTCCATGCCATTGGGGATATGGAAAAGGTAGTAGCGGAAATAAACAAGGACTATACTTGCATTACAGGAAAGTTTATGGATATTTTTAGCTCTCATAATGAAAAGGGGACAATCATTAATCTAACGGACAAACCTCTTCATAAAAATGTCAACTTGAAGGATATTTATGAAAAATCTATATATATAGAAAAAGATTTTTATTCTCTTTTTAGAAATATGAGAATGAATGGACTAAAATATTTAAATGCAGGCATTGGAAATAAAGATTGGTATGAAATAGAAATAAGGGTATTTGACTTATTCAGCGAGTATAAGCTGCATTATGCAAGACTGGCTGATATATTAGACTATTTGCAGCTTGGATTGATACTGGGCGAATCGTGGGGCAAGGATTATCCTATGGTATTAATGTCCGTAGATGTATATAGAGTGCGATTCTTTACCTTCTATGAACCTAAATATATTAAAAAGATACTTTTAGGAATGGAGCATCTTGATGATGGTACTAGAATAGTAGATTATGATGTATATTTCAACAGAAAGAAGATATATTGGACGGAAGCAAATGATCATAAGATGAGAAATAGAGAGAGCATCTCTAAGAAATATAGAAATGAAATATTTTCAAAATTAAGTGAATCAGAAACCAAAAAAATATTGGAGTTAGAAGGTCAAATATTAAAAACAAGATATTAATAGAAAAGCATTAAATGATTTCTTAAATAATAAACACATCGTATAGGAGAAACAAAATTGTCGAACAAGGAAATAAATGATGATAACAAGGAATTGAATATAAAAGAGATAAATAAAAAGATATTTTCTATGATACTGCCTATTACCATTGAAGGAACACTTCAAATGGCAGCAGGGATTGTGATGATGGGCATGATTGGAAGAATTGATGTATTAGCAGTAAGTGCTCTTGGCGTTAGTCTAAGAATAACGCAAATAATTTGGGCTTTTTTCAAAGGAATCACTATGGGAGCAACCGTGTTTGTGGCTCAATACTTTGGAGCTAATGAACGTAAAAAGATGATTCATGTAATACAGCAGACTATGATCTCAACGATTGTAGTTGTTGTGGTTCTTCAAGCTATTGTATATACCCAGGCGGAAAACTTGCTTGCTATATTTAACCCAAGTCAAGAGCTCTTGCAAATGGCTGTTATATATATAAAGACAGTATCCTTTGGGCTTCCATTTCTAGCAATTATGCTTGTAGTAGGCGGTGTCCTGCAAGGAATGGGAAGGGCAAGAACACATATGATGATCACAATCATCATGAACATAGTGAATATTGCCATTGGATATGTGCTGATATTTGGAAAGCTTGGATTTGAACCTATGGGAATAACGGGCGCAGCCATCGCAACTGCAATATCCCAATTTGTCGCTGCAATCCTTGGACTTTATGTTCTTTTAAGTAAAAATGGAATTCTTCATGCTTATTTGAACAGAAGCTTTTTTAAAGTAGATTTTAAGCAAATACGAGATGTGTACAAAGTGGGATTGCCTACTTCTATGGAATCAATATTTTGGCAGCTTGCAGCAATCATTCTTACAAGAGCCATACTTACTTATGGAGAAACTGCATTTGCAGCCCATCAGCTGGGGCTACAGGCGGAGTCTGTATCCTATATGCCAGCAGCAGGCTTTGGGATAGCAGCCACTGCATTTATAGGACAAGCATTAGGAGCCAATGATAAAAAGCTTGCAAAAGTATATATAAAGCAAATCTTTAAAGGCGTGGTATGGATGACCTTGATTAGTACAGTTATCCTATTATTTTTCCCGAAATACTTAATGATGCTTTTAACTGATAATCCTGAGGTGATACGACTAGGCGCTATATATTTGATGCTTATGGGACTGGTACAGCTACCCCAAAATGCAGCTGGTGTTTTGATGGGAGCCATGAGAGGTGCGGGATATACAAATATTCCTATGATCGTTGCAGGAACGGGTCTTTGGGGAATCAGAGTACCGTTTACATTATTAGTTGTATATTATTTTAAACTCCCAATCATAGCAATTTGGATTATTATCAGCATCGATATGACTTTCAGATTTTTATTAAATTTAGTATTATATAAGAAGAAAGATATTTACGAAAATAATTTGATTAATTAATGAAAAATAAAGATTTCCCATTGGAAAAATGAGAAGTCTTTATTTTTTTTCGCCAAGCTTCCAAATACGATACTTCCTTAAGCAAAAATTATTTCCAATTAAGATTATTTTATAGAATACTCCATAATCTGATGCTTAGATCCAGAAGAAATAAGTCATCGGTATCCACAAGAGAACGGTTCGTGAGGACTTCAATTTTCTTCAGCCGATATAAGAGTGATTGTCGATGTAAATTTAACTCTCTAGCAGTTTGACTAACATTTCCTTGATTTTTAATGTAGACTTTCAATGTATTTGTCAGATTTAAGCCACGTTGTTTATCATAGTCACTTAACTCACTAATGGTTGATTGCGTAATTTCTTGTAACTCTATGTTATTAGCTATCATTTGCAATACTCTATAAATACCGGTTTTTGAATAAGTGCTTCGATGCCCTGGACCACTTTGGCCATAACAAATATCTAGGGCAGTACTGGCATCTAAAAAGCTTTTATGAAAGGTTTTTATTCCTATGTGATTTTCCCCTATGCCCCATGACATAACTACATCTGGAAGAAACCTTTTTAATCTATTTTCAATTATATCAAGAAATCTGTTGAAGTTTTGCTGTGGCTGATTGTTCTGGACTTCTAAAAAAATAACCAAGCGGTCTTGTCTATAGGACACCATAGTCATTAGCTTTAAATATTTTCCTGCCCACGCTATTTGTTCCTTAATACTGTTGATATTGTTATATAACCACTGCTCGTGATCAGCCTTTATGGGTTTATTATATTTAGATGATTTCTCCATATGATCTACAAAGGCAGCAATACAAAGATAAGGAATAGAAAGGTTATAGCCCATTGATTTAGATCGAAAATCCATATTGTCCCAGGAATCTATTTCACCTTTTGCAAGGCTCCATACGAAATCATCACTGAGTCGCATTTCGGTTTCCTTAATAGCTTGTTCCCTTTGAAACCAAAGCATAATACTTGATGTGATAGATCTGATTATATTCTCCTTTTCATTTGCAGAACAGGTTTCGATGGTTGGTTCAGGCATTAGTTTTAGAAGCACATATCCATAAAGTTTGCTCATTGACTGAATCTTATATGTTAGAATTGTGTCCTCTGGTATATTAAATGGTTCGGGAGCTTCATATATGTCAATAAAGGAAAAAGCCTGTTGAAGGTATGGAGTTAAGATTTCTACGAAGACCCCAGACTGCTTACTTTTTCCTTTTATTACTCCTTCATTATCAATAATAACTACCAAACTTCCCAGCTCTTTATGTATATATTCCGCAGCATCTGATAGGTGGGAACTATTAAGAAATAAGTTAAGAAGCTTATTGTGCAAATCTTCATATCGTCGTAGATTGGTCAAGTGTCGGCTGTGAAGCTCGGTCAATACAACTTCAATGATATCGCCGAAGCGAACCTCCCAAGGTATTTCGATAATTGGGAAATGAAGTTCTTCCGCAGCTTGAAGAACTTCCTCGGGGATATTTTTTATATGTCCTCCTGTTGCTATTACCAAAGCGGCTGCCTCAGATTCGAAGATATCTCTTAGGAATTCCTTAAATATTACTGCATCATTATTACACCCCATAGCTGTACTTATGACTAACTCATTTTTACGTACAAAGTTCTCTACAGGAATCTCTATTACAGATACAGATTCAACAGGGCGAGTTGGCAGTGTGTCTGCAGCTGTTCGGATCTTAGCTTTACTCATAATTGGAATATTCAAAAGTTCTTTCAAGGTGAGCGGCATATTATCCTCCTTATCTATCCAAATAGAATTGCCAATTATTTAGTTTATTTGCATTCGTCAAATATCTTTGCCATTAATTCTCCTCGACTTGATAAATCTAATTTGCGGAAAATGTTTTTGAGATGGTCTTTGACAGTATGAGTGCTAATATAAAGATAATCTGCGATTTGATTATTACTAAGACCTTTGTAGATTAGCTTTACAAGCTGTTTCTCTCTTTCTGTCAGATTATACTGCTCAATGACTTTCTCGGCGGTGAGCCTAGCCATGCTGCCAAACCAATTCTTATCATATATATAGGTAATATAATAATTTCTTATATTACCTAGTTCATCTATATTCTGATTAATAATAATTTCTAAAATATATGCTTGGGTGATCTCGTAAAAGGTTATATCGGATTTTCTATCAATATTAGCAGCGATAGAGTTCTTTATAATAAGAATGAAGTCAGAAATCATATCATGGAAAAAAGCCTTCTGTGTAATTTTATAGATGCGCTCATTAGCCAACTTATTAGAAAAGACGATAGAGAAATTTTGATCAAAAATAATATAGCCAAATAGCATATTGCCTTTTGCAATCTTAAATAGATTTGATTCCAAATAGTATTTTTTATTTCTGAGATGAGTCTCATATAGTGAGCCTAGTATTCTACATAAATATTTGCATACTTCCATATCCTCATCAGAAAACATATTTGAGGATGCCTTACGGAAGAGGCGAATACCATCTCCCCTACTATTTATTGTCATTAAAATGCCATAGGATAGATTATCATTTGACATATATTTTATAAATCCTGAGAGTTGATTATAATGCGTATCTATTGATACAGCCATTATATGCTCTGTCTGTGAGGAGAAATTCATTCTATAGGAGTAGTCCAAAAGGGGATCATATTTGTAGTAAGTGTCTTTATAGCTCTTTATCATAGAATGATCTATATTATAGCCAATTACTATGTCAGGAACTGCCATTTGATTCAAAGAAATAAAAAAACCGCTATCAAATTCAATGACATTTGTTAATAGATCCATTATATAATCTTCGAAAGAGGGAGCAGCACTAAGAGCCAGTGTAAACTGCAAAAGTCTTTGCAAGTTCTTAATTGATTGTGTTGATTCCATTTATAATCACCTCAAACCAATAAAGTTTTTATACTTTAGAATGTGCTATTTAAGAAAAGATTCAATAAAGTAAAATCATAATAAGTTAGGGAAAATTATACTACTATGCATGGTGGATTACAATAGTATACATCAGATATAACATTCAGAATTGACTAAATATTCACATAATACTTTTGGGGGATAAAAATACCGCAAGAGGGTAATTTTCGTTTTTTAGTAGCGGTGATAAACTGTGATAAACAAATAGTTTAAATATTTAGTAAATTAAGAAATAGGGGGGCAAAAAATGCATTTTGAAAAGACAGAGTACCTGAGCAGAATGAAGAAAACCCAATTATCAATGGCTGAAAAAGGAATAGATGCTTTAATCGTGTCTGATCCGGCCAATATCTGCTATCTTTCAGGGCATGATGCTTGGTCATTTTATGTACCACAAGGATTAATCGTAACATTAAATGACAATATGCCAATCTTTGTGGGCAGATATATGGATGCTTTCAGTGGTGTGGTGAAAACAACTTGGCTTGATGAAAAGCATGTTAGAGCTTACAGTGATACTTGCATTCATAATCCTAATAAACATCCAATGGAAAGATTTGCGGAGGTAATTACAGAGCTTGGTTTAGATAATAAAACAATAGGCGTTGAGATGGACAATTATTGGTTTTCAGCCCAAGGTTATGAGGTTTTAAAAGAGAACCTTCCTAATGCAAAATTTGCTAATGCAAATCTATTAGTAAATTGGGTTCGGATAATCAAATCAGAGAAAGAAATAGAATATCAGCATAAAGCAGGGGTTCTTGCAGGCCTTGCAATTCAGGCTGCATCAGATACAATGGGAGCCGGGGTTAGGCACTGTGATGTTGTAGCGGCGATATATTCTGCACAAATCAGAGGAACAGAAGAGTTCGGAGGGGATTATCCTAGTATCGTCCCTATGCTGCCAGCGGGAGAAATGGCTGGAGCACCGCATCTTACTTGGTCTGATGATAAATATCCGGAGAATGTTGTTGTTGCTATAGAAATAGCAGGCTGTTATAGAAGGTATCATTCTCCCTTAGCACGAACTGTATGTATTGGAAAGCCTAATCCAAAGGTAGCAGATGTTGCAAAGATTGCTGTTGAAGGGTTAGAAGCAGCTTTGAGTACTGTAAAGCCAGGAATATACCTTGAAGAGATGGAATTGGCCTTTAGGAATGTCCTTAAAAAGAATGGTCTTGAAAAAGAGTCAAGAATAGGGTATTCCATGGGACTGAACTACCCTCCTGATTGGGGTGAGCATACAGCCAGTATAAGGGCTGGAGATAAAACAGTGCTTCAACCGAACATGACATTCCACTGTATACCGGGAATGTATTTTCAGGACTTCGGTGTTTCTATTAGTGAGTCCTTCCGAGTAACTGAGAATGGATATGAGACTTTTGCACACTATCCCAGAAACCTTATATTGAAGTAGTATTTTATTGGTATGGTAATCAAATGAGGTGTTATCATACCAATACTAAATTTATCATATTGAATAAAACTGGGATTGATTTGTGAACATCATAGTAAGAAGAGGTGTACAGATGGATATAAAAAAGTCTATTTTGGAAAATGCTGAGGAATTGATAGAGCTAAGACGTGAATTTCACATGATTCCAGAGACCGGGTATGAAGAATATCAAACATCAAGCAAGATAAAAGCATACCTTGAGAATTTAGGAATGGAAACTGAAGTAATCACCAAGACAGGAGTTGTGGCTCTTCTAAACAAAGAAAGTGACGGTCCAATGTTTATGATCAGATCAGATATAGATGCATTGGATGTAAAAGAACAGAATGATTTGCCATTTAAGTCAAAGCATGAAGGAAAAATGCATGCATGCGGCCATGATGCTCATATGGCAACCTTATTGATAGCTGCTAAAATATTATCAGCGCACGCTAGTGAGATTCATGGCAAAGTCTTATTTGTTTTCCAGCCAAACGAAGAGGGTGCAGGAGCTTTGAATATGATCAATGAAGGTTTGTTAGAAAAATACCCAGCGCAGGCCTGTGCTGCAATCCACGTATGGCCTTATTTAAAAACAGGGCAATTCGGAATAACAGAAGGCGCAGTGATGGCTGGAATGGATCATTTTCATATCGAGGTAAGGGGAATAGGTGGTCATACTGGGAATCCTCATTTGGCAAAAGATCCAATCATTTGTGCAACCAATATCATTCAAAGCTTGCAGTCCATTCAAACCAGAGAGATAGATATTCAGAAGCCAACCGTAATCATGGTTGGAAAGATGGAAAGTGGAACTGCAGCCAATATCATTCCAGAGAAAGTCGATTTATACGGTACGGCAAGATATCTTTATAGGATGACGGATAATGAAGATTTGAAAGTAAGAATGGAAAGATATGTAAATGGGATTTGTACAGCATATGGCATGTCTGGACATATTGATTGGGAAGAAGGAAGTCCGGCAGTGTTTAACGATTCAAAGTTAGTTGAAATAGCAAAGGCTGCTGCAATTGCAACAGCTGGGAATTCAGAAGATATTTCAGAAATTAGATCTACAGCTGGAGAGGACTTTTCGGAATTTTGCGAGAGGATTCCAGGAGTATTCTGCCATATAGGTGTTGGGAATGAAGAAAAAGATACCTGCTATTCTTTGCATCACCCTAAATTCAATATTGATGAGGATGCTTTAAAATTAATGGTTGAGATGCATGTGAGAATTGCAACAGAATGGATAGAAAGATCAAATAGGAATACAACTACATCTTAAAAATAGGGGAGGATTTAATATCAATACTATAATTAAATTTAACAGTATTTTAAAGAAAATTGAAGAAGTAGCAATTTCTACAGCAGTATTGATAATGGCTGTACTGCTTATAGGAAATGTTTTAAGTAGAACGTTTCTTGGACAAAGCTGGACTTTCGCAGAAGAGTTAGGCAGTTTTCTAATCGTATTTACAACTTATATTGGCATTATTACTGCAGTTAGAAGAAGCAGACATATAAGAATGAGCCTTTTTGTTGATATGCTTTCAATAAAAGGCCAGAAGTTTTTAACAATTTTAGGAGGTGTATTTACTTCTGCATGCTTGTTTTATTTCTCATACTTAAGCACTCTTTACCTTATGAACGTACATGCTTTAGGAAGAATTACACCTGCTTTAGAGATCCCCATGTGGATTGCCATTATACCAATACCACTTGGATTGTTTTTAACTGGCGTACAATATCTTATACTTGTTTTGCTTAATTTATCTGATAAAAATGAAACATATATCGGTACGGAAAGAAAGCTAGGAGAAGTTGAAGTAGAAGATTTAGCCGATGAAGCAATGTAAATTGGCTTTCAAGAGTATCCGTTTTCTAACAACAATATAAATTTAAGTTGGGAGAGAAGTTATGATTATAGTAGTATTATTGTCAATAATGTTTGGATGTCTATTTCTAGGGTTCCCAATGTTTATAGGGATGCTTACTGCTGCCATAGTGGTAACTCTAGTTTATTTTCAGAATATGAGCCCAGAGCTATTGATGCAACAATTGATGGTAGGTATTTCTACCTACGTTTTGCTAGCAATACCAATGTTTATTTTAGCTGCAGAAATCATGTGCGCAGGAGAAGCTGCCAATAGGCTATTAGGATTGTTGAGAGCCTTTGTGGGCCATATCCGCGGAGGTTTAGCGATAACCTGTACAGGTGCTTGTACTATTTTTGGAGCTATTTCTGGATCGACTCAAGCTACTTTGGTAGCAATTGGAAAGCCTATGGAAAAAGAACTGGAGAAGGCTGGTTATAAAACGGAGCATGCAATCGCTTTATTAATGTGTTCAGCGAACATTGCCCTATTGATACCACCAAGCATCTGCATGATTATGTACGCTGTTATTACAGGAACATCTGTTGCAGAACTCTTTATTGCAGGCCTAGGTCCCGGACTTTTCGTATTCGTGCTTTTTTCCATTTATGAATTTCTTATCGCTAAGCACAAAGGGATTATTCTTCAGAAAAAAGCAACATGGGAAGAAAAAGTTAAAGCTGTAAAGTCTGCCATCCTTCCATTAGGATTTCCTATCATTGTTCTTGGCGGAATTTATACAGGTATGTTTAGTCCTACAGAAGCATCAGCAGTTTCAGTGTTATATGCTCTGATTTTAGAAGTTTTTATTTTTAAATCACTTAAATTAAAAGATATGCCTAAGATAGCACTTTCCACAGGTACAGTAACCGCTACAGTGTTCATTCTTGTAGCAGCAGGGCAAGCTTTTTCGTGGATCGTCAGCTTTGCAGGAATACCACAAATGATGGCATCTGGACTGATCGGTCCTGAGACATCAAAATATGCTGTATTTGCAATAATAAGTATTAGTTTATTCGTTGCATGCATGTTTGTAGACTCCATACCAGTCATACTTATATTGACACCAATATTTTATCCTATTGCGATACAAGTCGGAATTGATCCAGTACATCTAGGCATTCTTGTTACATTGCAAGCTGCAATAGGTGCAATAACACCACCTTTCGGATGCAATATATTCACAGCATCAGCCATATTTGACAAACCTTTTTTCACAGTAGTAAAAGGATTAACTCCATATATAGCAATGTTCATATTTACCACTATTGTGCTGATATATTTCCCTCAATTGGCATTGTTTTTAAAGGACCTTGCATTTCCACCTACGATGTAATGTGTTCACAGAAATTAAGTATATAATTTTAAAATATTAGGAGGAAAAAAGATGAAATTAAAAATGAGATTATTATGCCTAAGCTTGGTACTTGTCTTTGCAATGACAACCCTACTAGGATGTGCAAGTAAAGATAAAGGTGCCGCAAGCAATACAACAACTGAGAAAACTTACACATTAAAACTTGCTCATGAGGAATCACCAGGAGCGGACCAGGATATTTATAGCAAAATGTTTAAAAAAATTGTTGAAGCAAAAACCAATGGCCAGGTTACTGTTAATATATATACGCTAGGTCAATTGGGCGATGGAGCAAATCAGGTAGAATTACTACAGAATGGAGCAATAGAGCTTGGAACAGTTAGTACTGGCCCTGCAGGAGTCTTGGTTCCTGAAAGCAATATTTTTTCATTACATTATTTATTGCCAACAGATCCAGTAGGGTTACAGGATTTCTTACACAATTCTGATGGAATGAAGATGATGAATGATTTATTTTATGCAAAGAACATGAAAGTTTTAGACTGGGCACACGAAGGATTCTTTTATTGGACTGCAAATAAACCATTAAGAACACCAGCAGATTTTAAAGGCTTTAAAATGAGAACTATGGCTGCTCCTCTGATTGCAGCAAGCTATAATGCTTATGGTGCAAATGCCACACCAGTTCCTTATGCGGAAGTATATAGCGGACTACAGCTTAAAATGATTGATGGACAGACAAATCCAATTCCAGCTATTCGAGACATGAAATACTATGAAGTTCAGAAGTACCTTATGGATGCAGGTTCTGATAGCTTTATGTATGCCATATGTGCCAGTAAGCCTTTCTGGGAATCTATTCCTGTCGAGTTGCAAAATACTATATTGGACTCTGCTAAGGAAGCCAATACAGAATACAATAAAAATATGCTAGAGACACGTCAGACCATATTAGATGAAATTACTTCAAAAGGAATGACACTTATTCAGCTTACAGATGAAGAAAAAGCTGCATTTAGAGAACTGTCTGTTTCTGTAAGAAAACAATATGTTGAAGCATCAGGCGGAAAATCACAAGAGCTTCTTGATCTTTTCCAAAAGGATGCAGAGAAATATAATAAGTAGGTATATGTGTAGATTTGACATAATAATTTCAAATATTCTGTGAACGGATACAGAAGAATCGTGAAAGGTGATCGGTTTTACACGATTCTTCTGTATTTATATTTTAAGTGATATTGATATGTAATGAGTGGAGATAGACAATATAGATATCTTGATTGACTACAACTTTAAATAAAACTTCATACACTATGGTGAATGATATTTTAGCAAGATAGTATTAACATATAAGTAGAACGATTCATAAAGAAGAACTAAGTTAATTGAATAAATTATTAAAGGAGAGAATAAGATGGAAAAGAATGAATATTTAAATGCAGGGGTCAGTACGAAAGCAGTATGGGCAGGAGAAAAAGAACAGCGCGTTCACGGCGCTACACAGGTTCCGGTAGTAGTAAGCGTAGCGTACGGATACGACGATATGGATGAATGGTATGATGTTGCAATTGGTAAAAAATTCGGACACATATATGGACGTAATACAAATCCTACTGTTGCTGCATTTGAAAATAAGGTGCGAATATTAGAAGGAGCGGAAGCAGCAACTAGCTTTTCGACAGGTATGGCTGCTATAAGCAATGTGTTATATACCTTCTTGAGACCTGGAGATAAGGTTGTATCTATAAAAGATACTTACGGCGGAACCAATAAAATATTTACAGAATTCTTGCCTAATATGAACGTTGTCGTAACACTTTGCAATACTGGAGATCACGAAGCAATTGAAGCTGAAGTAAAAAAAGGCTGCAAAATTCTATATCTAGAAACACCTACCAATCCAACTGTTAAAATCACAGATATCGAACGTATGGTTAAAGCAGGCAAGGCTGTCGGAGCTATAGTAGTTGTGGATAATACATTTGCTACTCCTATTAATCAAAATCCTCTTGCTTTAGGTGCTGATATAGTACTTCACAGTGCAACAAAGTTTTTAGGCGGACATGCTGATGCATTAGGTGGTGTTGCATGCGGTAGTAAAGAATTGATTGAGCAAGTATATCATTACAGAGAAATTAATGGAGCTACATTGGCGCCTTGGGATGCGTATCTCTTATTAAGAGGAATGAAAACTTTGAAGCTTCGTGTACTACAACAAGCAAAGAGTGCCATGGAAATAGCAAAGTATCTAGAAAAGCAAGAGCTTGTTGAGGCAGTTTATTATCCAGGCTTAGAAAGCCATGTTCATCATGATATAGCTAAAAAGCAAATGCGAGGATTTGGTGGAATGCTTAGCTTTGCACTAAAAGGCGGAATGGATTCGGTAAAGGTCTTACTGCCAAAATTAGAATATGCAAATCGTGCAGCAAATCTTGGTGCTGTAGAAACAACCTATGGACCAGCTAGAACAACCAGCCATGTAGAGTGTACTGTAGAAGAACGTAAAGCGATGGGGATTCCAGAAGGTTTAGTAAGGATATCCGTTGGGATTGAAGATGTAGAAGACCTTATTGCAGATTTAGAACAGGCTTTTCAACATCTTGCTAAAAATATAAAATAGATTAATAATGATAGAGAAGCAGCAGATATTTAAAGTGTCTTGCTGTTTCTCCATATATTATAAATTATGGATTTATATAAATGAAAAGGATGGTGTTTTAAATGATCGAAAATAGATTTGCAGACAGAGTGAATCGATTAGGAAGCGAATCTGCATTTCAGGTTCTCTCCAGGGCAAAAGCATTAGAGGCCCAAGGAAAAAGTATTGTTCACTTTGAAATAGGAGAGCCTGATTTCAATACACCACAGAATATTATTCATGCTGGGAAAAAGGCATTGGATAGCGGCTTTACACACTACACTGCTGCACAGGGTTATCTTCCTTTTAGAGAAGCGATCGCTGATTATGCAAAAAAATATAAGAATGTCAACTGCAATGCAGAAGAAGTCGTAGTAGTTCCAGGGGGCAAACCGATCATGTTCTATACGATTATGGCGCTTGTAAACAAAGGTGACGAAGTAATATATCCCAATCCAGGTTTCCCTATATATGAATCATTAATAAATTTTGTAGGGGCGGTACCAGTGCCAATGCCTATAAAAGAAGAGAACAACTTTAGACTTGATGTGAATGAATTAAAATCAAAAATAACTAGCAAAACAAAATTAATCATCATAAATTCACCGGCAAATCCTACTGGCGGAATGTTTAAAGACGAAGACATAGATGGAATTGCAGATGCTATCAGAGGTAGGGGAATATACGTACTTTCAGATGAAATATATGAAAGAATGATATATAGCGGTTCAGTGAAATCTATTGCTTCTATCCCGGGAATGAAGGATTGGACTATCATATTGGATGGATTCTCCAAGACTTATGCAATGACTGGATGGCGTCTTGGCTATGGAATTATGAATAAGGACTTAGCTGCAAAGATGACTGACCTTATGATCAATTCAAATTCATGTGTGGCAACCTTTACTCAAATTGCTGGAATAGAAGCACTGACAGGCCCACAGGATGCAGTAGAAGCTATGGTTGCAGAATTCAAGAAGAGAAGAGATGTAATCGTTGACGGTTTGAATAGTATAAAAGGGATCAGCTGCAAAAAGTCAGATGGCGCTTTTTATGCTTTCCCCAATATAACTGGTACTGGGATGAGCAGTAAAAGAATGGCAGACTATCTATTGAATGAAGCAGGTGTAGCCACCCTTTCCGGATCATCATTCGGAAGCTATGGTGAAGGCTATTTGAGGCTTTCTTATGCCAATTCCCTTGAAAATATTAAAATTGCTTTAGAAAGGATTGATAAGGCAGTAAAATCTCTGAATGCCTAAAGGCATTGGGGACGGTTTTTTTGCTTCTAATTAAATAAAACTCAAGAGTTCCTCCTTCTTTTCAAATGCATAATATGTATTAATATTTATCTCAATTTTGAAGGAGGACTCCATATGGGTGTCACGTTAAATGCACTGCACTGGGTTTACCTGATCTTCATCCTTCTCGTAATAACCTTTATTGTTATGAGACGAGATACTAGCTTTATCTGCATACTGGGGATATTTGCTCTAGGTTTTGCAGCTACATCCT
>JAUQXG010000225.1 GCA_030834765.1 Lutispora sp. | reverse complement strand
ACCAATTGAGAAATCAATTGGATACAATGCAAAATCTTGTAAGCATAAGACATACAATCAATACAGAGGACCAGTTTTATGATAAAGAAAACGACTTTATTGACGAAGTAATGCCTATTTATGAAGGTTTAGTCAGTAAATATTATAGCGCTCTAGTGAATTCAAAATATAAAAAGCAACTAGAAGAGAAATGGGGAACACAGCTTTTTACAATAGCTCAGCTTAAGCTTAAGACGTTTTCGCCGGAAATAATAGAGGACCTGCAAAATGAAAATCGACTGAAAAGCCAATATACAAAGCTTAGAGCTTCGGCTAAAATACTATTTGAAGGTGAAGAAAGGAATCTATCCCAGATGGGTCCTTTTGTGGAATCTGAAAATAGGAATACAAGAGAAAGTGCCCAAGCTGCTATGAACAACTTTTTCTTTGACCATGAAGCAGAGTTTGATAATATCTATGATGAGCTAGTAAAAGTAAGAAATACAATAGCAAAAAAGCTTGGATATGAAAATTTTGTTCAGCTTGGATATGATAGACTGATGAGATCAGATTATGACTCGAAAATGGTGGCAGGCTATAGGCAGCAAGTCATAGACAGCATTGTTCCTGTTGCCACAGAGCTAAAGAATAGGCAAGCAAAGAGATTAGGAATAGAAAGCCTAATGTATTTTGATGAGCCCCTTAGCTTTTTAACAGGAAATGCCATACCAAAAGGTGATCCAGATTGGATTATAGAAAAAGGCAAGAAGTTTTATAGAGAGCTCTCTGCAGAGACAGATGAGTTTTTCACCTATATGACAGAGCGAGGACTCTTGGACCTAGTTGCGAAGAAAGGCAAAGGTGGAGGCGGATATTGTACATATATAAGCAATTACAAATCTCCATTTATTTTTTCTAACTTCAATGGGACTTCGGGAGATGTAGATGTTTTGACTCATGAAGCAGGACATGCTTTTCAGGTTTATATGAGCAGGGATTTTGAGATACCAGAATATATCTGGCCTACATTAGAAGCTTGTGAAATACATTCTATGAGCATGGAGTTTTTTGCGTGGCCATGGATGAAGATTTTCTTTGAAGCGGATGAAGAAAAATATAAATTTGCCCATTTGAGTGAAGCTTTGCTGTTCATACCTTATGGAGTGACTGTAGATGAGTTCCAGCATTGGGTATATGAAAATCCAGAAGCAACACCTGCAGAGAGAAAAAATCAATGGAGAGAAATAGAGAAAAAGTATCTGCCTCATAGGGATTATAAGGGAAGTGACTTCTTAGAACGAGGCGGATATTGGTTCAGACAAGGACACATTTTTTCTGATCCATTCTACTATATTGATTATACATTGGCTCAAGTTTGTGCCTTTCAATTTTGGAATAAATCAATGGAAAACAGAGAGCAGGCTTGGGAAGATTATTTAAGGCTTTGCAAAGCAGGGGGAAGTGCTTCCTTCTTAAAACTAGTAGAGGTTGCAGGGTTATGGAATCCATTTGAAAATGGATGTATGAAAAGAGTCATAGAGCCAATAAAAGATTGGCTTGATAAAGTAGAGGATGTAAAACTTTAAACAATAAAAAAACAAGCTGCTTATGATAGGCAGCTTGTTTTTTATTGTTTACTTGGACATCTATAGTATAAAATGAGGTAAGGAAGAAGGTTTATGCAATTTTACATTTATATATATATTGTACAGCCTTATAATTTCCTTGTTTCTCCTATATATAAAGAGATAAGTCCACATATTATAGTCACTATACCGCCTCCGCGAATCCAAACAGCAGTGCTATGGCAATTCATAGTCTCTTTCATACATATCCCAATTCCAAGCATTGAACCAAATGTAACCAATAGAAGCATAATCCCTATAGCTATGAAAGTCCAAGGCCTTCTAGAGTTTGTAAAAAAGGCTTCTATTCCAGCAACTATAAGCACAATAGATAATAATATAGATGCTTGTCCTGTATAATGACACTTCATATAAGTCATATTGCCATTCGCCAGTTCTATCTTTCCTGAGCAAATTGGTGCCCATAAGAAGATTGATCCTATGACCATAAGTCCTACCAATATTAAGATTCCACTTAAAATTTTTGCTAGATTTTTTTGCATATAAATACTCCTTTAAATGTTCATTTTAAAAGCTAACTAATCATATACCAAGAACTTCTAAGTTTCCAATAGATTTTCTAAATAATGCCTTCGTTTTCTATCTAATTTTTCTATAAAAAGTAAGACATGTTGTATGTTATAATCTTACTGCTGTCTATTTATTCTTATGGTTTTGGAAGGAGTCTTTTGATTTAAATGAGTATTTTAAAATTAGCATATCTTAATGTAGTAAGAAGGAAGAGCCAGTCTTTGCTTACAGGACTTATAACAGCCTTGACTATTCTTGTATTTGTATTGGTCTTTTCTACCTTCTTTATCATACAAGATGGATTAAGCCTTAGTACTGAAAGACTAGGTGCAGACATCATAGTGTTGCCAGATACAGCAGAATCAGATTCTATGCAAATATTATTTACGGGCACACCACAAAATGTATATATGTCTAAGGATATAGAGTCTAAGCTTAAAGGCATAAAAGGAGTGGAAAAAATCACACCGCAATTTTTTACGACTACCATATCTGGAATGGGATGCTGCAGTCATGATGAAACATGGCGTCTTGTGGGGTTGGATCAAGATTCTGACTATATATTAGATCCATGGTTTAAAAAATATAGTGTCAATTCACTTGCTGAACAC
>JAUQXG010000224.1 GCA_030834765.1 Lutispora sp. | reverse complement strand
AAAGTAATTCCGGTAGCAAAATATTTCCAAACCACAGACTTGTTGAGCCAATCCTTTATATTGTCTGTTGAATAAGTATTCACCAAATCAGCGTAAATCCGATAGAGGGAAAGACCTATACCGTGATATAATCCCCAAATCAAAAAATTCCATGTAGAGCCATGCCATATACCCACAACACCCATGGTCACCAATTGACAAACAGTATTCATAAACCATGTGTGCTTGCTCCCCACTTTTTTCATCAAAACCTTGCCAAGAGGCATGAAAAGGTATTCTCTAAGCCAAGAAGTAAGGGTCATATGCCAATTTTGCCAGAAAAGCACGATGTTTTTCTTCAAATAGGGTTTGCTAAAATTCTCAGGTACCTTGAATCCGAAAAGCCTTCCGGCTCCAATGGCGATATCGGAATAACCAGAGAAGTCATAATAAATCTTCACAGAGTAAAGAAAAACAACAATCCATAAAGTTCCTCGATCCGCTCCAAGAATAGTAGGAGCAATGATTCCAATAAGCTTTTGTGTTTTATCCCCTATGATAAACTTCTTAAAAAGTCCATATATAACTCGAGTCACGGCAAAATCTATATCTTCTTTCTCCAACCTAGCTCCAGCACCCAAATCCTTAGAAAATCTTCCGTATCGATCGATAGGCCCTGCGGAAAAGGTAGGGAAAAAGAGTATGAAGGCCATGAAACTCCAAAAATCAAACTTTTTAATCCTGCCCCTGTTTATATCGATCAGTACATGAATAAACTTAAAAGTAAAATAGGAAATACCCAAAGCCTTAAGACTGGATAAAGCCCCTATACTTTTAGAAAAAATAGGATACTTGAATAAAGCCAATGTCATAACGAAAAACAGGATGCCGAAAGCTACAACCGCATTTTTATGAGCTTTACTTTTTAGTCTAAAAAGCCATGTAGCCATCATATATGCGGCAAATATCAGTCCTATCACAACCAAAGCATATTTTGGACTGCTGTATAAAGTGATAAAGACCAATCCCCACACTGAAATCACAATAGCCCTATATTTTATATCATTTTTTAAATAATACAATATGAGACCTATTATACTAAAAATCAAAGCCGAATGTATGGGAAAATATTTTAAAATCAAATGAATATCATTCATATTTTTACTCCATTTCCTTTTTTAAAAAAGCCGCCAGCTTTTCTGCCACAATAGAATCCCCTTGTTCCTTTAAATGACCTCCATCAATAAAAAGTGCATCAGGAACCGCATCATATAAATTCAAGATCGGCACGCCATAGGGCGAAGTATATCTCTCTACTACGCTCAAAAGCTTATCATAATACCCAGCTTCATATTTTTGAGCCAATATGCTTTGATTGATAGGAGCGATGTATATCACAAGCTGAATACCCTTGGAGGAAACATATGCTGCCACATCTTCAATGACATCAAAGTTTTTGTTGCTTTCATCAAAGGGGATATGGTGAAACTGCTCCGTTATTTTCACATCACCTAGCTGAACCTTCAGATGCCTATCGTTAGGATATTTCAAAGGAATTCCTTTTTGCCCTGCCTGATATCCCTTCCAAAGCTCTTGATAATAAGGAAGGAATCGAAAAACAGGAGCAAGATTTCCACGAAGCTCAGCAGCGATAAAAGGTACATTTTGATCATTCAGCTTAAGAATGTTTTCATAAGCTCCCAAAAGATTGCCGCCTAAGCTGATATCATAGCGCGCTTTAACAGGCGATGAGTTATTAGACCCAAAGACCCAATCCACTTCAGGATAGCTCCCGGCCCCCATTTGCCAAACGATCATATCAGGATTGTATTCACAAGCCTTCTTTATGCGCTCTAAAACATATACAGATTTGGTACCGCTGCTTCCAAAATTAAAAACACTGGGACTCAAGCTAGGCCCAAAAAGAGATTTATCTACAAGCCCAGCAATGGATTTATCGTAAGGTACATAAAAATCCTCAACAGTAGAATCCCCTACCATAATGATACTAGGCTCCCTTTGTCCGATATAACGGTTAATAAAATGTCCGGCCATAGAAACATCAGGTACTGTATCATACTTGAAAAGTCGAGATGCATCATTAAAAATAGAATGATAGCGATGGACATTAGAATAGAAATATTTATTTATAGGAACAAAAACAAGAAGGTTCAGGGTTATATAAATGAATATTATTTTATAAACAAGACTGAATCGTTTCAAAGTATGTACTCCTTTCAAGATATTGGGCACGAGGTACGAGGCTCGAGGCTCCAGATTCCAGAACTATAGCTGGACTTTGGTCCACCTCAGCACTTCGCTTTTAAAAGACCTATTTTTACAAAAAAGCATATCACATCAAGGGAACAATCGCAATCAATAAAGCCAATGTTAAAGTATATT
>JAUQXG010000223.1 GCA_030834765.1 Lutispora sp. | reverse complement strand
TAAGCTGGAGGATGAAGCCAAAGATGACAAAGCATATGCATACTGACCGTATTTTGACTATAGAACCCTCAAATTTACAAAAAGATTTAAGAGGCTAGATTATGGATAACAGTCATAGATATATCCTTAGACAGGTAGAGTATACAGATTGCGATTTGGTATTTAAATGGGCGAATGATGAAGTTGTAAGGAATAATTCTTTTAATTCGAATATTATAAAATATGAAGATCATATTAAATGGTTTAATGAAAAATTGAAGTCAGATGATTCGGTTATGTATATTTTTGAAGTAAATGATATAAATGTTGGGATAATGCGATTAGATAGGCTTGACGATAAGTCATTATTGATAAATTATGGCATTGCTAAAGAACATAGAGGAAAGGGATATGCTACATACCTATTACAAATGATTAAAGCTAAATATAATAAAAATTTATTAATAGGAAAGGTTAAGCCAACAAACATGGCTTCAATAAAAGCATTTATTAAAGCTGGCTATATTATGAAAGATGAACTAGATGTAAAAGTATTCTATTCTTCTGACAAGAACTAAACATAAAGAGGGGGAAATCCGTGCTTAATAACAGGGTCTACATAGTTGGAGAAATATCGGCTAATCATGGACATAATATTCAAATAGCTAAAGATACAATAAAGGCGATAAAAGAAGCAGGAGCAGATGCAGTTAAAATTCAGACATATACAGCTAGGACAATTACGCTAGATTGTGACAATGAGTATTTTCAAATAAAGCAAGGAACACTTTGGGATGGAACTACTCTATACAAACTATATCAGGAGGCTTATACTCCTTGGGAATGGCATAAAGAACTTTTTGATTATGCAAAAGCGCTTGGAATAACAATATTTTCTTCTCCTTTTGATAAAACGGCCGTAGACTTACTTGAAGAGCTTAATGCACCTGCATATAAAGTTGCATCTTTCGAAATCACAGACATACCTTTAATTAAATATATAGCCTCTAAAGGAAAACCAGTAATCATATCCACAGGAATTGCTACCATAGGGGAGATTAAAGAGGCAGTAGATGCTTGTAAATCAGAAGGAAATAAAGACATAGTTTTACTTAAATGTACAAGCTCATATCCGGCACCTTTCGAGGAAATGAACTTACTGACTATTCCTAACATGAAGGAAACCTTTGGAGTAGAAGTGGGATTATCAGATCATTCTATGGGATCAACTGTTGCACTAGGCTCTGTCGCACTAGGTGCTAAGCTTGTAGAAAAGCATGTGATTTTGGATAGGAATATTGGTGGACCAGATGCTTCTTTTTCTATGGAAATAGATGAATTTAGGGAAATGGTTCAAGAAATCAGAAACCTTGAAAAAGCACTAGGGAAAATAAGTTATGATTTAAGTGATAAAAGTGCTAAAAACAGAAGTTTTTCAAGATCCCTATTTTTTTCTGAAGATATAAAAGAAGGTGAATTCATCACAGAAAACAATATGCGGTCAGTTAGACCAGGATATGGAATGCATCCGAGACATTACTATGAGATTGTAGGCAAAAAAGCATCTAAAGATATAGAGAAAGGAACTCCTGTGGATTGGAGTCTTATAAAATGAAAAAAGTAGTTTTTAGAATAATGGGAGGGCATGGAATCGGTTATGGGCACTTTTTTAGGTCTTATTCATTAGCAAAAGCATTTAAGATATTTTATCCTGATTTGAAAGTAATATTTATGATTAACAGAGAGCTTGAAGATCAGTTTTTAGATTCAGAATTTGAATATTTAATTATTGACTCAGTTAGCAAAGATTTTGATGTAGTTAAAAACTTGAATCCACAATTATTTATTTTAGATTCATATTTGTTAAGTAATGAGTACCTTTTAGGTATGAAAAGAATTTGTAAGATTATGATATTCGATGACAATAATGATGTTTATGATTCAAACATTCCAGATATATTATTAAATGGTAATGCTCATGCTAGGGATTTGAATTATACAATGAATAGTAATAATTTATATTTACTTGGGTCTAAATATTTAGTGATGAGAGAGGAATATTGGAAAGAAGATACATTAGAATATGAAAAAAAAGATGAAATATTAATTACAACGGGTGGCACTGATTCATATGATATTTCTTATAGACTCTTAGTTAGTTTGAAGGATAATCCCTATAAAAAAAAGATTATTATAGGGCCAGGATATAAACAAGATTTAATAGATAAGTTAGAAAAAATAAATGATGAAAATGTTGAGTTAATATGCAAGCCCAGAAGTTTAGAAAGATATATCAAAGAATCAAAGGTAGCTATAACTGCAGGTGGAAGTACAGTTTATGAAGTTTTATCACAAAAGACAATTCCTATTATATTTAGCATAGCTGATAACCAAGACGTTATATGCGAATACCTTGAAAGAAAAGGCGTTCTATATATAGGAAAATATCCGGAAATCAAATATAATGCTATTGATGAAAACATTATGACATTAATGCAAGAAAACACTTATTGCCATAATGATATTTTTATAATAGAAGATGGACAAGGAACCACGAGAATTATAGAAGCTATTTGTCAATTTAATAATATATGGGAGTGATTTTCTTGAAAATGTTAGTAACTGGGGGAGCAGGCTTTATAGGAAGATGGGTTGTAGAAAAGCTTCTGAGAGAAGGTCATCAAGTTATATGTCTTGATAATCTCTCTAATGGAAGAAAAGAAAATATAACAGAGTTTATACATAAAGACTTTACTTTTATTGAAGGGGACATTAAGGATGAAGCATTACTTGATGAAATATTTAATTGTAATAAATTTGATATAATTTATCATTTGGCTGCTTCTATAAATGTTCAAGACAGCATAGATGATCCACGAACAACATTCTATAATGATACAGTAGGTACTTTTAATATTTTGGAAAGAGCAAAACTACAGATGTTTGGCAAAAACAGCAAAATGGATGGAGATGAATGGATATTAGACCCTACTGAAAGCACATATCTCTGTAAATTAGTATTTATGAGTACTTGTATGGTATATGACAAATCTAATGATAGCGGTATAGACGAAAATCATCCTACAAAGCCGATATCGCCATATGGTGCTAGCAAAATAGCTGCAGAAAATATGATTCTTTCATATTACCATTCGTACAAGATGCCCACAGTAGTTATCAGACCTTTCAATACTTATGGTCCATTTCAGAAAACAGGTGGGGAAGGTGGCGTAGTTGCAATTTTCATTAAAAATGCGCTTAAAGGTATTGATATTAATATATATGGAAGTGGAAATCAAACAAGAGATTTGCTTTATGTAAAGGATTGTGCAAGATTTGTTGTGATGGCTGGTTTTAACAGTGAGGTGAATGGGCAAATAATAAATGCCGGTACAGCAAGGGATATAACCATAAATGAATTGGCGGACCTGATTAGTAAGGGCAGGTGTGATATAAAGTATGTTAAGCATATTCATCCTCAAAGTGAGATTATGAAGCTGCTTTGTAACTATGATAAAGTTAAGAAATTTATAGGTTGGGAGCCCGTATATACATTGGAGCAGGGAATTGAAGAAACCGAAGCCTGGATAAAGGAGGAGCTAGGATGTTTGATTTAGCAATAAATGGAGGCAGACCAATCAGAGAAAGTTATCTTGCTTATGGTAAACAGTGGATAGATGACAATGATATTAAAGCAGTTATTGATGTACTGAAGAGTGACTATTTAACTACAGGACCATATGTGAGAAAGTTTGAACAATGCATAGCTGATTATGTAGGAGCAAAATATGCTGTTGCACTTTGCAATGGTACAGCTGCATTACATGCTGCCTGTTTTGCTGCTGAGATTGAAAAAGATGATGAGGTAATAGTTTCACCGATGACATTTGCAGCATCTGCAAACTGTGTCCTTTACTGTGGGGGAAAACCAGTGTTTTGTGATATTGATCCCAAAACATATAATATAGATATTAATCAGATAGAAGCCAAAATATCAAATAGAACAAAGGCTATAATACCTGTTGATTTTTCAGGGCAATCAGTTGATATGGACGGCATAAGGAAAATTGCTGATAAATATGGATTAGTTATCATCGAAGATGGAGCTCATGCATTAGGATCAGAATATAAAGGTGAAAAAGTTGGTAATAAAGCAGATATGACTGAGTTTAGTTTTCATCCTGTGAAACCTGTTACTACAGGTGAAGGCGGTATTGTTACTACAAATAATGAAGTGTACTATAAAAGGTTAGAGCTTTTTAGAACTCATGGAATTATAAGGAATAGAAATCAAATGAGTGACTATCAAGGCCCATGGTATTATGAGCAGTTAGAATTAGGTTATAACTATAGGCTTACTGATATTGAATGTGCCCTTGGTTATAGCCAAATGAGCAGAATAGAGGAATTCATAGCAAGAAGAAGAAATATTGTAAAGATTTACAATGAGGAAATTGAAAATATAAGTCAAGTAATAATCCCTTATGAAGAAGGTTTTTCAAATTCTGGATGGCATATTTATATTATAAAGCTTAAATTAAATGAGCTTAAGGTTGGAAGAAGAGAAATATTTGAGGCATTGCAAGCAGAGAACATTGGTGTAAATGTTCATTATATGCCTGTTTACCTACATCCATACTATAAAAAGTTAGGTTATGAAAAAGGCATATGCCCACAATCAGAAAGTTTATATGAAAGTATGATTACATTGCCTTTATTCCCGAAAATGGGAGAGCAAGATATTTATGATGTAGTTAATGCATTGAAAAAAGTTATAAAACATTATTCTAAATAGCCTGGAGGGATATAAATGGGGTATTATACTGGTAAAAGAATTTTAGTTATCGGTGGGACAGGCACCATTGGAAATGGATTAATAAAGGAGCTTATAAAGCAAGACCCAGAGGTTATTAGAATATATAGCCGAGATGAGTATAAACAGTTTGTTATGGAAAACCATCTTAACGATGAGAAACTTTTTAGGTTTTTGATTGGTGATGTCAGAGATTACGAAAGACTTAATAGAGCTATGCAAGGTATAGATATAGTTTATAATTTAGCGGCTATGAAACATGTTGCATCTTGTGAATATAATCCCGATGAAGCAATAAAAACCAATGTACTAGGAATGCAAAATGTTATAAATGCTGCCATTGAGAATAATGTTGAAACAGTACTATTTACAAGCTCAGATAAAGCGATAAACCCTTCAAATACATACGGAGCCACGAAACTTTTAGCTGAAAGGCTTGTACAAGCAGCAAATTTTAGTAAAGGTAACGCTAGAACAAAATTTGTTGTAGTGAGATTCGGAAATGTAATAGGCTCGAGGGGATCTGTTATTCCTCTTTTTAAAGAACAAATTTTGAGTATGAGAAAGATAACAATTACTGATCCGAATATGACAAGATTTATGATGTCTCTAGCTCAAGCAGTAGAGTTGATCCTTACAGCTGCTGAAATAGCCATTGGCGGTGAAGTATTTATATTAAAAATGCCAGTGCTAAGACTTATGGATGTTGCAGATATTATAATTAAAGATGTGTGTGAAAAACAGAGCTTAAAAGAAGATATAAAGATTGAAATAATTGGTTTGAAAGCAGGAGAAAGAAGATTTGAAGAATTGATGACAAAGGATGAATCTGAGAATGCATTTGATATTGATGGTATGTATGTTGTGGTACCGCCATATTATTACAGTGATTTATCGAAATATTATGAAAATCAGAAAAAAGCATATGCTCAAAGCTATAATTCTACTGATATAGAACCAGTATCAGTGGAGATAGCCAAAGAGTTAATTATCTAGATTTTGTATAAGCAAACCAAGGTATATGAATAAATAAGCAAAATCAGCTGAACATAATTATGTTCAGCTAGCGCCTCAATCAGGGGCTTTGATAAAGATTCCACTCTGACATTTAAGTCCTATTTATAAAAAATTATCTCATAAATGCGACTTTATATATATGTGCTAGTTCGACGATACTTTTCTGTCAATATATTAAATTTCTTTTCGCCTACTTGATTGACAAGCTTAAAATTTTGTTGCTATAATTGCATTTTGTTTTAACAAACAAGGGATGTCATCTATTATTGGATAAACAAGAAGACTTTCCTCAGAAAAATAAGCATTATTTTTTCTATATATATGTGTTTTTGTAATAGGACAGCATAATGGATCTAGAACTTGAGAAGTTGAGTCTTTTTTTATTATTGTTATTCCAGTTGGATTTAATAAATTATCGCTTACTTCAAATAACCTATGTTCAATAATATTATATCCAAGCTCTATGATTGTTGAGTATAGATTCGTAACATATCCATGACTCAACATTCTTTTTCTCGCTTCATCATTTGCTAATTCATAACATGGTTCTAATAAAATTAAATATTTATTTGTTATACGATATAGCTCAATCAGAGCTTCTTTCTCTCTTCCTCCGTTAGGCTCAATTGAATGAGAAGTATAAACTATATCAAGAGAGTTGTCTTTTAAGGGAGTGCAAAATAAATCTCCCA
>JAUQXG010000222.1 GCA_030834765.1 Lutispora sp. | reverse complement strand
AAAGTTGTTATGCTCTATTATTACACTATCTCCAAATAATCCTAATCGTTTACTAGCTGCTTCTATGGCGTTTATATCTTGATCTATGCCAATAAGCTTTCCTCCAGGCTGAATTCTCCTAGCTATTTCAGTCGAGTGGCCTGCTCCGCCTAATGTTCCATCAACATATATTCCACCAGACTTCAGATTTAAATATTCTATACTTTCTTTAAATAGCACTGGGACATGCTCAAATTTCAAATCAATCACCCTTTTTTGTTATATTCCTAGTTGCGCCATTTTTTCTGCAACATCCTCATAGCTAATATTCGCATCGTTATTAAATCTATTCCATTCATCTAAACTCCATATTTCAATACGAGTCGAGACACCGATAACAACAGTATCCTTTTCTATCTTTGCATATTCTTTTAGATTTGTAGGAATCAGAACCCTACCTTGCTTATCTATTTCGCATTCACTGGCTCCAGCGAAAAAAAATCTTACAAAAGCTCTCGCATCTTTACTTGTCATGGGTAAACTCTTTAACTTATCTTCAACTATTTTCCATTCACTCATTTAGTATATGAATAAGCAATCATCCATTCCTTTTGTCATAACAAAAGAATCTCCTAATTCTTCGCGAAATCTAGAAGGCATTGTTATTCTATTCTTGCTATCTAAGGAATGTTGATATTCACCTATAAACATGCACTCATTCACCACTCAGTCAATATTATTAGTTAAATCAATCCACTTTACTCCACTTTATCCCACATCTTGAAATATTCTATATGTAATCTCAAAATCCTGCTATGTTTTAAAAAAGAGTATAGAAAAAATAAAAGATGATACTGGAGGCCTAATCCTCCTGCATCATCTCTTTTTAAATAGATTCTAATGATTTTAAAATAAACTTATATTCTTTGATTTTTCCTTGATCTAATTATTACAAGAAGAACAGAAAAAGCTGCAATAATAAATATACTGATTAATTGTGCTATTCTTAGACCCATAAACATAAGGCTATCTGTCCTCAGTCCTTCAATCCAAAACCTGCCTATGGAATATAGAATTCCATATAACAAGAAGATTTCTCCGTTTACTTTTTTCTTATTTTTATAAATCATCAAAAATATAAATATCCCAATGTTCCATAATGATTCATATAAAAATGTGGGATGCACAGCTATTCCATCAACTATAATTCCCCAAGGCAAATCCGTTGGTCCTCCGTGAGCTTCTCCATTAAAAAAATTACCCCATCTCCCAATTGCCTGTCCTAGCACTATACTGGGTGCAGCAAAATCTACATTTTCCCAGAAATCAATCTTTTTTACTTTAGTAAAAATATATCCAGTGAATACTGCAGCGATTAAAGCACCATGTATTGCAAGACCACCTTCTCTGGTATTTATTATTTTAAAGATATCTCCCTTATAGTAATCCCATTCAAATATAACATAGTATAGTCTAGCTCCTACAATAGCAGCAGGAACACACCAAAGGGCCATATCTATAGTATACTCAGGATCGTAACCTTTTGACTTTGCTTCTCTATAAACTAGATATACCCCCAAAAGGATTGCTGTAGAAATAAAAATACCATACCAGCGAATAGCTACTCCAAAAATTTCAAATGCAATAGGATTCATACTTTCTCTCCAATCATATGTTTTTACAAGTTGATTTTAGACTATTTTATCTATAACTGTCAAGTAAGTATAAATCCTTATTGCTAACGTTCTGCGATTTCAATTACCGATGCATACTCTTGATTTTGCATATAATCATCATAGGCCAAATACAATGCCCATATTATACTCCAAAAATCTCCATCGGCATATTTTATATTTAACCCTAAATCATCTTTGGCTTCTTTTCGATTTATACCATATCCATGTGAAAAATACTTTTCAGTCATAATCTTCGTTGCCACTTTTGCCTTATCTTTTTTATCTTTAAACATATTATTTTCTAGTAAAGCTTCCGCATATTGATAGGATGCTTTGATAGCTTTTTCATAGTCACCAATAATCCAGGGGTCCAACTTATTGGCTATTGGATATAATACAGAAGTTGTGATATCTACATCTTTACTTTGAGATATTTTTTCCTGCATAAAGTCTAAGCAAAATCTGATGGATTGAACTGGCACCCAAAGATCAGGATAGTTTGGATGTTTAACCAATGGATCGATTGGCCCTAGTTCAGACACAGGTCCCATGACAATTTCATCCGAGCCTATTGCAATCATAGTAGCAGCACTTTTCGCTACAAAGGGTATTATTACGCTAAAATGATCACAAAACTCTCTTATTATATTTACTATTTTATATGGAGTGTCAACAACCCCTCCGTAGCTGTTTAGGAACAGGTCTATCCTTTCCGTCTTACCGATTTTACAAAGTTGTTTGTATAAAGGTACCAGAACATAATCATCCATAGGGGTATATGATATATATGAAATGATCCTGCTATCTCTATAGCTTTCCAAACTTTTTAATAAACTTATTCTATTTTTATTAGTGATTTTAGGCATCAAAACCCCTCCACTCAAACTACCTAATTTATAATATGAAAATATGTTTGTATGAGTGAAGACCTTCTATAGATTTATTTATCACAATTGCCGATTATAAGAATAAATAATCTAAAAGATTAAGATAATATTACTAGAAGCTTTTTACAATTGAGGTGATTAGTCCTTGTTGCTATCTAAAAAGGATTTAGTAGGCGTTAAAACTGAAATATTAAAAGACTTGGAAAAATATTTAAAGTCGGGATATAAAGCACAATATAAGAATATTGTTTCCAACATTCTAACAAGTCCTAAAGTATTTATGCAAAAAATACAGGATGATGATGTGTCTGCAAAAATCAATAAGTTTAATTACATCAATACTTCATTAACACAACATCTCATGGATGTATTTGATGTTTTTGGAGATAGCGCAGTTTTAAATGCAAAGATGATTTTTGAAGAGAATGCGAAGAAATGGGCAAAAAAAATATTAAAAAGATTTAAATTAGACAATGGCAATATAATTGACTTCATGAAGCAAATTTATATCAATGTAGTTGATTATGATTATCTGGAAGTAGAAGATGGCAGGTTAATATGGTATTTCTATAAATCATATACTAATGATGATTGTGACAGATATAAAAGACAATGGAATATATTTTATGACATCAAAAAAACTTGGATGACAGCACTGCTATCATCCTTAAACTGTGAAGTTTGTTTTATGGATTCAAATGAAAATGACTCAGAAAAAATATTAACTGCAATAGAAATTAAGAAGGTATAAGATACCTTCTTAATTTAATTCATCTACTATTTTTGTAGAAGCACTTGCTCCAATCCTGCTAGCTCCTGCTTCTATCATTCTTATCGTTGTTTCATAGTCTCTAATTCCACCTGATGCTTTTACGCCCATTTCCTTTCCAACACATTTTCTCATCAATTGTATATCTTCAACTGTTGCCCCACCAGTTGAGAAACCTGTTGATGTTTTTACAAAATCAGCTCCTGCAGATTTTGACAATTCACATGCTTTTACTTTTTCTTCATCTGTTAGAAGACAGGCCTCTATTATTACTTTCAGCAATGCTTTCCCCTTGCATTTATCCGCTACAGATTTAATATCATTTTCAACAATATCATATTTGCCGGATTTTAATGCTCCGATATTTATTACCATATCTATCTCTGATGCTCCATTATTTATAGATGTCTCAGCTTCAAATGCCTTTACCTCTGAAGTTGTGGCTCCCAATGGAAATCCAATAACAGTGCATACTTTCACGTCTGTATCCTTTAAAAATGAGTAAGCTAGCTTTACAAATGCTGGATTTATGCAAACAGAAGTAAATTTATATTCAAGAGCCTCCCTGCATAGCTTTATCACATCTATTTCAAGGGCATCTGCTTTTAGCAACGTATGGTCAATATATGAAGCAAGTACTAATTTATTCACTTATGCTTCCTCCCTGATTATTTCTCCTATGTCTCCATTCTTTATTCCTGCAGCATTTCCTTCTTCAATATCTATGTGCATATCTAGAGCAAAAGTATCATGTACTCTCACAACTACTTTTTCAAATACTGTAGATCTTTCGTTACCTACTCTAACTTTTACAATATCTTTATCCTTTAGACCAAACCTTTCTCCGTCACTAGTATGCATATGAATATGTCTAGCCGCTACTATTACGCCTTCTTCTACCACAACTTGTCCCTTCGGTCCAACTATTGTACAGCCAGGAGTATTCACTATATTTCCAGAAGGTCTTACAACAGGGTCTATCCCTAGTGTTCTAGCATCAAATATTGAAATCTCTAATTGTGTCTGCGGTCTG
>JAUQXG010000221.1 GCA_030834765.1 Lutispora sp. | reverse complement strand
ACATGTTTCAGACATACTAGCTCCAGTACTAGCAGTAATACCACTACAGCTACTAGCATACTACATGTCAGTAGAAAAAGGCTGCGATGTAGATAAGCCAAGGAATTTAGCTAAGTCGGTTACGGTGGAGTAGGGGACTGTAAACTGAATATAGAATTGATGTGAGTTATAACATAATTTGATAAAAATTATAATATAAAATGATATAAGTAAAAAAACTCTGATATGGCTATCCTAGTCATATCAGAGTTTTTTATGTATTTTATGACCTATTATTTCCATAGTATGATGTTAACATAAATGATATTATTATGCTAAAACTGTAATTAATTATTATACTATGTTTTGATAAAAATCGAATTAATACGAGGTATTATATAATATGAAAAATCAGTCTTGGGAGGAAATCGACAACTTATATTTTCCTAAGAGAAAGGTTCACAACAAAGGGAGTAAGAACAGGCCCCATATCATCGGATCTTTTTACAGCTGTAAAATGGTCAGGGTAGTAGAGTATCAATCCTTAAACGAGTGTATTTTTTATTATCTGCTAGAGCTGGACACTCATGTAGAAAGATATTATGTGCAACCACTAGAGGTTCAAATACCCTATATAAATGACGATATCAAGAAGACTTGGGTACATGTGCCTGATGTTTTGGTATATAAAAAAGGTAATCGACCAGCTCTTTTTCAAATTAAAGAAAAAGAAGTAGTTTCAGATAAACTGAATATAATAAATAAATGGTGCGAGAAATACGCAAGTGAAAAGGGATGGAATTATAGTGTTATTTATCCTAAAGAAATGCCTCCGATTATAATTAAGAATTTAAAGTTTCTAATCGGTTTTCTGAAAAAGAGAAGAGATTATGATTTATGGACAGCTGATTTAATAACAGAACTAAGTTGTTCAGGGAAAACAACTATTAAAAAGCTAGCAGATAGCTTCTACCCAAAAGAAAATCCACTATATTTAATACCTATTATATATTATCTTATCTCAAACATGATAGCTTTATTAGAGGTTTATCAGTAGGACAAATAAACTCGCTTTCCGTTTTGTACCTAGATAGTAAATACTATTTTTTAAATAAGCCCCAAAGAAGAATATGTGAAAATCATATAAGGGATATAAAACCAAAAGCTTATATTACCCCCTTTGCTTTACTTAAAATACTAAGAAGTATTAGTATTGTGGAGTAGAAGAATACTTTAACCTAAATATTCCAGAAAATTTTCTAGAACGATTAAAAATTAAAAGGATTGAGAGTTTAGGACCGTCATATTGTTTAGCTCCTTGGTGTGAGGATTTTGGTACGAATAATAATATGTTTCTCTCTGAGCGATATATTAGGGTTAACTCCTATGAAGGCGTATCAGTTTGCAGGGGCTGCTATATGAAATATGGATATAATAAGACAACAAAAGAATGGGAAGATATTGAGAACAAAATCGAAGTTATACTAAATATATTTTTGCCGCTGTTTGATAAAGGACTACAGCTAAATGAGATATATAAAATAACGGGGCATGCATATGCCAAGATTCATAGTATATTGGGTTAATGTTTTAACCATAATTTGATAAAGAATCATTTTTATGACAAGTTTAAACCGACTAATATGCCTGCAAATTTGGCATCCATTTTTAAAGAAAACCGATCAAATACTGATGGAATAGCTGTTTCGTTGAGAAGAGAACTAGGGTGGAAACATAGTACCTATTTTTATTATCTCAATATGCCTATAGTACAAGATGTTCTTTTAACTAATGATATAAAAGACACTTATCTGCACGCTTCTTACGATAATCTGGAGCTAAGAGAAAAGGTTGAAGATGTACTTGCATATTTTTTAAAAAATGAAATTAATGAATCAAAGCGAATAAATGAAATTGAAGAATATATAGATGGATACCTAGCGGAATTAACAAATATGCATGAGACCACCAATATTCAAGCTATTTGTAAAAAAATGGAGTTAAACAGAAGTGAATTGAGAAAAAAGGAAAAGAAGTTTTATCAGAGACTTACTGAAAAAGTATTCAATCATAATGAAGAGTATTACAGATATAGAAGAGAAGAGTTCAAGGTTCTGATAGAAATGGCGATAAATAATTTGAATTCTACAGGAGTGCCAGTTACTAAGAAAAGTGTTATAGAGTATTTAGGTACATATAGTCAGAAGCTGTATAATAAAAAAGAATTTAGTGATCATTATTATCAGATGTTGAAACATTTATAACGTGAATGGTAAGAGAGAGGCAGAGGCTATGTGGAAAGCGTCTGCATGAAAGTATAGAAAACATACTATTTAACGATTATCATGAGTATAGAAGTAACAAATCGGCTCAAGTACATTGATTCTACAAAAACCTTGCAAGCCCAAATAATCCCCGATTTCCTAACCGATATTTTTATCAGATATATAATAATCTATTGTGATAACATATAATGGCATGATTCCTAATTGTAATTGCTAGGTTTCTCAATAGTTTAATCTAACATAAATGACATGTATCTTGTAGGAATGCTTTCTTACCTGTATACAAAATACTTATATTAAACAGTAATTTCTTTTGCGCATAAATATGTATGAGTTCTATTATTTATAAAAAATATAGAATTGAAGCTTATATTTAGATAAAAGTCTAAGTATAAGCTTTTTCTTTTCATGCAAAATATGTCGGAATTTGCGGACGAAATAATCCATAATATTAGTTTATATTAAAGGGCTTTGTCATATAATGGAGAATTAGTATTGGGTATTTTCATAAAGTAATATTAGAAAGTTATTCGAAAATGAACTCTGATTTAAACAAAGTTCTTGATTTGTTTGAGATAGAAGAAAACCTAAGAAGTGAAAAACTTATTTATGGTGAGAACCCATTTGATTGTAGAGATTTCGAAATTATGACATTATTTCCAAATCGGTTATTGGAATTAGAAAAACATTGTTTTATTTTGAAACTCAATTATCTTGAGTATAAAGCAATCTTTGAACCATGGTCAGTAGGACTAATGTTAGAGATTCAAAAAATCAAAGAAGATTTCAAGCAGTTTGTTCAGAGTGCAGGGTATATAGACTGATTATTACCATATATAGCAGATGTTTCTTGCTATCATGCGAAAACTAGGTATGGCAACGAGAAGATTAGGCTCATAATATGATTAAGTTTTATTTATATGAAATCTATGGATACTTTATCCAAACATTCAATGGAATTTAAGGATTATGCAGGAAAATCTTGAATAATGAATAAAATCATTGAGATATTCCAGTAATTATTAACTTATTTAAAGACATTAAACTGTGGTGTATATTTTAATGTATAACCGGATGACTAATAAAGACAATTAGGGAAGAGGGTTACTAATGGCAAAGATTAGTGAGATTAAGAGTAAAATTATTGAGATTCTTGCAACCCAAAGTGCTAATATATTACCAGATGTGTGTGTTAAATATGGCCTAGATATAGGAGATACTGATGAATCCTTTAAAAGTAAAAGAGCTTATATTCAAAAAAGGCTTGCAAATAAAGATAATGAATTTATCATTAGTATGGCAAGAAAAGTATCTGAGGATTATGATGTTGAAATATTAGATAATCTACCTATAGGAATTGACAGCAAGGACAGTAATATATTAGTTTTTATAAGTCATCTTACTGCTGATACAGAGTATGCAAGAATATTAACTGAGATACTTGTCAAGATTGGTTTGCCTTACAACAGCATCTTTTGTTCATCAATACCTGGTCAAGGTATTCCTTTAGGACAAGGATTTCCTGAAAAAATAAAGACTAGTATCATTTCGGCAAAAGTTGTGTTTTTTATTTTTTCACAAGATTTTTATAAAAGTATATACTGTACTAATGAAATGGGAGCAGCCTGGGTATTAAGTAAAGAAATAATTCCTGTACTCATACCACCTATAAAACCGAATGATATGAAAGGTTTTATTGATAACTCAAGGTATCAAGCTGCTACTATCAACAGCGAAAGCGATTTAAACGAGTTTTATGGTCAAATTTCTAGAGTTTTTAATCTTCCAATACTTGATTTTAATCAATGGGACTTGATTAAAAAAGAAGGATTGACAAAGCTCAATGCATTGCTAGAGACAAGTATTGGACAAAGTTTTGTAGCAGCCTCAGTAGAGAAAGAAACTTTGCTTACTTCGCTATTAAAAACAAATAAGCTAAGTGATAAAGAAATTCTTATGCTTGCTTATATACTTAGTTCGGAGAATAGACAATTTGGCGTTCGATGGATGCAAGCTGGAACAGTTTCAGAGATTGAAGCGTGGGAAAATAAAAACTCGATTCCTATGGTTATTTCAACCGAATATAATAAATTAATAGATAACTTGGTAGAGCGTAGCATTCTAATTCCAACAGAATACACAGACCATAATAATCCAAGAAAGTATACAATGCCTATTGAATTGTTTGATGAATTAAAAGGGTTAAGTAAAGAGAATAAAGAGAAATTGAGAAGTGTGTTTAAGTATTTCAAACAAAAAATATAGAGTATTGCATAATGAAACAATATAAAGAATATCCAATATACTAAATTAATAAGATGAACATGTTCAGGTTCAAATCTGAATCTTCTATTTGTCTACTTAATGATTATTAGTAATTCAGTTAATCTCAATGTTGAAGCAAAACTGGAAAAAGGAGCTGATTTTATGAAAATTATTATGTGTTTTATAAGCATGA
>JAUQXG010000018.1 GCA_030834765.1 Lutispora sp. | reverse complement strand
TTTTAATCAGAATATGGTTAACTTAATATTATTATTCAATTAGCCATTTAATTATACCTATTTGAAAATATTCCTAGGATATTTTTTTTATAACAGGTTAAATTAATAATGCAAAACAAAATAAAGCAATAAAAAAACACAAACACGAAGGAGGAATTTTAATGGCATTAGGAAGTGGAAGATATAATAAAGGACTTGAAGTTCCAGGTGCACACCAAGCACTTGATAATATGAAATATGAAATAGCAGCAGAATTAAATTTACCAGTTCATCAAGGTTCTGAAGATTATTGGGGAGATTTATCCTCAAAGGATTGTGGTAGAGTCGGAGGATCAATGGTAAAGAAAATGATAGCAATGGCAGAAAACCAACTATCTAATCAATAAGAAATAAAAATCAGACATTTTGTCTGATTTTTATTTTACTCAATTTTTAAAATTATGCTATAATTATATATATTGAATCTATCTTAAACTAATTAAGTTTATATAACTTCAGATTCAAATAAAAATTAAGGAGAAATAATATATGTTTTTTGATAACAACAACTTAACAGTCAAAAAACTCATAGTTCTCTACATATTTAAAAATATCGATATTCCACTTACTAAAAATCAAATTATTAATATAACTCTTGAAAATAACCTTATCGATTATTTTACTTTGCAAGAGTGTATTACTGAATTAGAGGTTAGTAATTTAATTAGTATAATTGAAAGCAACCAAAAACCTAGCTATATTCTAACGAAAAGTGGTCAACAAACGATTGATGTTTTTGAAGAGAGAATAGATACAAACAGCAAGGATTTAGTAAGAAAATATATTAGCGAAAACAAAGAGAAAATCAAGAAAGAAACTGAAATACTATCTAATTTTTATGAAAAAAGTGAAAATGAGTACATCGTAAATCTAAAAGTTATCGAAAATCAAATTACGATTATTGATCTAACTTTAAGTGTTGTGTCAGCTAAGCAAGCAAAATTGATATCGGAAAAATGGAAAAATATGGCCCACAAAGTATATGGTGATTTAATTTCATCCTTAATTAATTAGAATAAGACAGAATATACGATTGAAAAACAATCGTATATTCTGTTTTTATTATTTATTATTTAATATTTTATATGCTTCTCCTGCTAAATAAAGGGAACCACAAATGCAAATCATTGTTGTTTTGTCAGCTTGAGAAATTGCATATATAACAGCATCATTCAAATTATCTATAGATGTAACATTGTCTGAATACTTTCCCATAGTTTTTGCAAGGACCTCGGCTCTTAATTTCCTTGGACTTTCAGGTGTTGTAGTTATAATTCCAGCTGCCAGTGGAGCTAGCTTTTGGGCCGCATATTCATAATTCTTATCCTTTAGCATTCCTATAACAAGAATGATCTTCTTATCACTGAAATATTTCTTTAAAGCATCGGTTAAAGAGTCTATTCCATCTTCATTGTGAGCACCATCTATAATGATAAGTGGTTCAGTTTTTACTATGCTTAATCTACATGGCCATATAACAGTTTCTAGGCCGATTCTAATATGTTCATCGCTAATTTTATATCCTAAATCCCTCAATTCAAGCATTGCTGTTATAGCAGTACAAGCATTTAATATTTGATGATCTCCAATTAAAGGAAGCCTTAAATCATATATATTTATATTCCTATTTGAGTAATCAAACACTTGCATATACTTTTCAAAATTTTTTATAGCTCCAAACTCTCTTTTTACTTTAGTTAGCTTGGTGTTTTTATCGATACATATTTCTTCTATTACATGCTCTGCTCCACTGTATAGCTGTGGATATAATATAGTAGAAGAATCAGACTTTATAATACCAGCTTTTTCAAAAGCAATTTTTTCTATGGTGTCACCTAAAATTTCTATATGGTCATAGCTAATGGATGTAATGATGGATACTATGGAATCTACAACATTTGTTGCATCTAATGCTCCACCAAGACCAACTTCAAGAACCAGTATGTCTATTTTCTTTTCATAAAAATATAAGAATGCCATGGCTGTTATCAACTCAAATTGAGTTGGCTCATTTTTGCCCATAGATTTCATCAATTCCATCTTTTCTATTACAACTTCAGCATATTTAACAAAATCCGATTCTGTAATCTCTTCTCCATTAATGATCATTCTTTCTCTTATTGAATACAAATGGGGAGATGTATACATGCCAGTTTTATATCCAGCACAAGTTAAAATATTCGAAACCATAGCTGTTGTGGAGCCTTTGCCATTTGTTCCAGCCACATGGACTACTTTTAACCATTTTTGTGGATTCCCCAAAAGTTCCAGCAAACTCAAAATTGTTTCAAGCCCCGGCTTGCATCCATAATTCATTTTATTATCTATAAAATCTATTGTTTGATTATAATCCATATTACACCCCTCTAATACTTAAATAAAAGAAATAAGCATTTTCTTTTACTAAATATACAACTATTATATTGCCTTGTAAATAAGATAAAGCCCACGCTGATTAGTGTGGGTACACCAATCAGCGTGGGTTTCCATACTATTTAAAGGAATTTAGTCTTTCAATCACTTTGTTCATCATCTGTTGATACTTCTGTTCCTTTGCTCTTTCCTCTTCTATCACTTTTTCAGGTGCTTTCGCTACAAAGCTTTGATTATTTAATTTGCCTTTTACTCTATCTAACTCTTTTTGAAGATTATCTATTTCTTTGGTTAGTCTTTCAATTTCCTTTTCTTTATCTACTAGGTCTTCAAGAGGTAAATATATTTCTGCTCCAGATATAACAGCGGATACTGCATCTTGTGGAATATTTTCCTTGTTTGAAATTATGATAACTTCAGAAGCCGAAGCAAGTTTTTCAAAATATACTTTTCCTTCTTCCAAGGCTGATTTAGTTTTATTATCTTCAGTGACTATAATTGTCTTTGCTTTTCTTGAAGGTATAACATTCATTTCAGCTCTTAGGTTTCTTATTGATTTTATTGCATCCATTACTATAGTCATCTTTATTTCCTCTTCAGGCATATCTTTTTCTTTGTCGTAAGTTGGCCAGTGAGCCGTAACTATTGTTTCACTTTCTTTAGGAAGATGCAAATATATTTCTTCTGTTATAAATGGCATGAAAGGATGTAATAGCTTCATTGCACTTCTAAGGGTATTGGCTAATGTAATTTGTGCTGCATATTTAGAATTTTTATCTTCTCCATAAAGTCTCGGCTTTACCAATTCAATATACCAATCACAAAATTCGAACCAGATAAAATCATAAAGTTTCTGAGCGGCTATACCCAATTCAAACTTTTCTAGATTATCCGTAACTTCTTTTGTTACAGCATTTAATCTGCTTATTATCCATTTATCGGCTGTTATTAAAGAGTTATTGTACATATTTTCATCAATTTGTGCTGATGCTTCATCATCAAGATTCATCAAAACAAATCTTGATGCATTCCAAATCTTATTTGCAAAATTACTATAGGCTTCAACCTTTTCCCAGAAAAATCTCATATCATTTCCAGGAGAATTTCCTGATACCAAGTTAAATCTTAATGCATCTGCTCCATATTTATCTATTACATCAAGTGGATCAATTCCATTGCCAAGGGACTTGCTCATCTTCCTTCCCTCAGCATCTCTAATAATGCCATGAATATAAACATATTCAAAAGGTTTTTCATTCAGATTCTCCATTGCTGAGAATATCATTCTGGCAACCCAGAAAAATATGATATCATAGCCAGTTACTAATACATTGGTAGGATAAAAATATTCTAAATCCTCTGTCTTATCAGGCCATCCAAGAGTGGAAAAAGGCCAGAGAGCAGAACTAAACCAGGTATCTAATGTGTCTTCATCTTGTTTTACATTACCGCTTTCACACTTTGTACATTTTGATGGTGCTATAGAGGAAACAATTATTTCGCCACAGTCCATACAATAGTAAGCAGGTATTCTATGTCCCCACCAAAGCTGTCTAGATATGCACCAGTCCTGAATATTCTCCATCCAATTATAATAGATTTTAGAAAAACGATCAGGTACGAACTTTACCTCTCCATTTCGCACTACTTCAATTGCTGGTTCAGCAAGTGGCTTCATTTTTACAAACCATTGCTTTGATAGAATGGGCTCAATAATCGTATTACACCTTTGACATTGACCTACATTATGATCATGATCTTTTACTTTTACCAAAAGTCCCATTTGATCTAAATCTTTTACTATTTCTTTTCTTGCTACATACCTATCCATGCCTTCATATTTTCCGCCATAGGCATTAATTGTACCATCATCATTCATTACCTTTACCATAGGTAAATTATGTCTTATTCCTACCTCAAAATCGTTTGGATCATGAGCTGGAGTTATTTTTACTGCACCGGTTCCAAACTCTTTATCTACATAATCATCTGCTATAATTGGAATTTCTTTGTTCACTAATGGTAGTATAAGTGTTTTCCCAACTAAGTGCCTATATCTGTCATCATCAGGATGTACTGCCACTGCTGTATCCCCAAGCATTGTTTCTGGTCTTGTTGTTGCTATTTCTATAAATTCATCACTGTCTTTTACTTGGTATTTAATATGCCAAAAAAAACCTTTGTGATCTTCATACACAGTTTCAATATCAGATATTGATGTTTTGCAATTAGGACACCAGTTTATTATTCTTTCGCCCTTATATATAAGCCCTTTTTCATATAACCTAATAAATACTTCTTTTACAGCCTTAGAGCAACTTTCATCCATAGTAAAACGTTCTCTTGTCCAATCACAAGATGTACCTAATTTTTTCAATTGATTGATTATTCTTCCACCATACTCTTCCTTCCAACTCCAAGCTTTCTCTAAGAAGAGATCTCTTCCCAAGTCATGTTTGCTTTTACCTTCCTTTGCCAAAGCCTCAACGATCTTAGCTTCTGTGGCGATGCTTGCGTGATCCGTACCAGGAAGCCATAAAGTGCAATATCCTTGCATTCTCCTCCATCTAATAAGTATATCTTGCAAAGTATTATCTAAGGCATGCCCCATATGAAGCTGTCCTGTGATATTTGGCGGAGGTATTACGATTGTATATGGAGTCTTTGATTTGTCTATGATAGGCGTAAAATAACCATTCTCTACACTTCTATTATATAATTTCTCTTCAACTTGTTTTGGGTCATAAGATTTTGCGATATTTTTTGTTTCATCCATGACTAGTCCTCCTTTTTATAATATATCCAAAAAACAAAAAACCCTTCATCCAAAAAAAGGACGAAAGGGTTATATCCGCGGTACCACCTTAGTTCCAGCTAACACTGGCTCTTTACACTATAACGGGCAGACCCGCCTGCATCTACTAAATTCAACACAGGAACTCCGAAGCTACCTTCAACAGAACTTATCCTGAAAAGCCTTTCAGCCTATGGGCTTTTCTCTCTAAAAAGAGATTTCTGTTTACTCCTCTTCTTCATTGCTTTTAAATATTAATCTGATTTTACTAGTTATCTTATATATTGTCAATAATTTTTTTATTTATTCATGCTATTCAAACATTATATGATAGGTGAAATGTAAATTCTGAATTTATAACAGTTCAAATATAATCATGGGACAGACACAATAAAGCTTTCACGGAATAAATTGTAAATGATAAATATGTTGTCAGGAGGTTTTATTGTGAAAACTCATATTAAACTGTTATCTTTAATTTTAGTTGTTATGCTTATTGTATCAATGTTTACAGGTTGCCAAAAAAAGGAATTAACGACATTAAAATTAAATGAAGTGGTCCGTTCTATTTTTTACGCGCCTCAATATGTAGCAATAAACAAGGGCTTTTTTGCA
>JAUQXG010000220.1 GCA_030834765.1 Lutispora sp. | reverse complement strand
TGATGTCATGCTTCGTCTCTCTGAATACTCAGGGGAACTTATCGATTCTGCTCATTGTTAGCAAGCTCAGCTAATCTTGCATAAAGATTGTAAGCATGGATCTCTCCAATTATAGCTATTGCTATATCATTGGCTAAATGAACGTCGCTGCTTAAATCCATTTGTCTTTCATAATAAGAGTTATTATGCATGTAACTACTACTCTTTTAGAATATTATCAATACTAGATTATTCTAATCATTTTTATTTTGTGAATAGCATACGAATTATCATCATTCATGTTTTCGTTCCAGTATAAACTACTGCATCTCATGCCCCATCCCCATCATATCTCCCATCATTTCATGTTCAATTGATAGTAGACTATCAAGATGAACTTGTGCAGAATATGATATTTGGTTTGTACACCCTATAATATAACCGTGCATAAAAGGCGGCTTCGGCATGCCCTTTGGAGGTTTAGGACGAACCTCATTAATATATTTCTCCACTGGTGCCGGAACTGCATTAGCTTCTATAATTAGCAGTGGAGTATGCTTACCCATATGAGCAAATACAACGCTTGGTATAACCTGCTCTGCATTGCTTAATGCGCCAAAGCTAAATGCGTGGCCGTCTATATAGTTCCTGCCCCATCCGAATTCTCCATCGGAGCTCTTATACTTTGCAAAGTTCACTGAAATTTCATAAGGGTTAGCTCCGCCTATTCTATCTAAAAACTTCACATTTGGAAGCTTGGATAGAGTTTGCTTTACTGATTCAGAAATAGTTTTAGTTGATCCGATGATATAAACATTGATGTCATGAAGCTTTTTAATTGTATCTAATGTGCAGCTTGGCATGCTGTCTTTCTTTGTAAGTAGTATTGGCTCCCCGTGATGTGCGGACCAGAAGCTGGCAGGCAGCCCCTCGCTGTAGTCCTCGCCTGATACTAGAAGTATATTCTTAAAGTGCTCTCTATAACTTGGAATCTGGCATGCAGTTTCATAGTGATTACGTCCGTGTATATGCTTTGTTGTAAACCCCATGGCATTTAGCTGCCTCTCAACATTACTACTTATATTTCCAACAAGAAATATCTGAATCCCTTTATAGCCTTTTGGTGATAATCTCCTTATTTCCTCAAGCGTTTCTCTATATAGCATATTTCCTGGTGTTAACAGCAAGGATGCATTGATGGGGAAGTGAACAAGTGGAGCTGCGGCAATTCCATCAAAGACTTCATCCTTATTTATAATAATTACAGCGTTGGGCTTCATGTGGGTAAATCCAATTTTGGAGGTTTCTATGGATGCATTTACTGAATTCGTGCCACATATTCTGGTAGTGTTTAACGTTTGGGTAGGTTCATTCTTTCTAAAGTAGTCAGGATAATAGTTCATAACCTCTCTCCTAATATATTGTTAAAAAATAAAAAACTATTGTTCTTCAATTTTATTCCTATATTTATTATATGACTAAATTAGAAAACTGTTCATTTAATATAATCTATGATAACCTCTTTATATAATCTTCACAATGAGGTGTTATAATAGATAATCATTATTAACTATTTAGGAGATGACTTCCTTGAATAATATATCTTTGTTTCTAGCTTTTTCGGCTGGCTTGTTATCTTTTTTATCTCCTTGCGTTCTTCCACTTGTACCAGCTTATATAAGCTATATGACTGGAACTGTAGCGTCAAATACACAAAGTAAGAATGCCAAATTTCATACCTTATATAAATCTTTGGGGTTCGTTTTAGGCTTCTCCATTATCTTT
>JAUQXG010000219.1 GCA_030834765.1 Lutispora sp. | reverse complement strand
TTGCTTTGCTCTCCGCATTTTTAATCTTTTGAATCGCTTCAAAGGCAAATTCCCACCCTTTGTCCGTAAAATGAATAACCTTTTGCCGCCTATCAGAATCAAGCTCGACCATTCTGATTGCCCCGTGACGTAGTAGACCTGTCACGATAGCGTTGACCGTCTGTTTTGGAAGGAAGGTGTATTCACAGATAGTCCTTTGCGTACAATCCCCATCGTGTTCAAGGATAATTCGGAGAATCGATAATGCGCTGTAAGAAAGTCCAAGACTTTTCGCGTATGCTTCATATTGGGCATTGAGTTCAAAGTAAATGTGCAAATATGCATTCGCATTCGTTTCTGTTTTGGCCATGATCGCCCTCCTTATTTAGTCTTGTTTTAGTATAGTCCCAAATAGGACTATTATATAGTACTATGAAACTATTATGAAGTCAAGACTCACATTAGTCATAAAAACTTCTAGTATTAAGCATAATGAGCTCCTCCTTTAATTTACTTAGCTGCTTTCCTCTATGGGCTGAAAATGGAAAACAGACGAAAGGAAAATAGAACCTGCGTCAAGTAAGACTTTATCTGATTATCTTGCTACAACTTGGATAAGCAACCTTGTATGACCTGATGGCATTAAAATCCACTAGATATTCATCTACAAATATTTTCTGCTTAGCTGTCAGTTTCACAATGCCACCTCCTACATTTAGTATTTATTGTCCACATAACACACAATATATTGTGTATAAGTTTATATGTATGAAAAAAGAGCCTAAGCGGCTCTTACTAATCATTGTACTCAAGTAATCCAATATTCTCTGAGAATAATTTTATACAATCATCAGGACTAATATTTCCTTTTTTATATTTCTCATAAATTTTTAATAATGTAATAGTTTCTACTATAAGGCTTCCATTTCTCCCCGCAAGAGCAATTTGCTTCTTGTGAATTGGCTCTCTAGTACTTAGTAGTTTATTTCTTTGATGAGCTATTATTAGTAGGGCCTTCACATTCACCTCACTTTTATCGGGATTTTCTTCTAAATAACTTTGATAATGCACATCTAGTTGTGTTATATTATCTGATTTAACATTATGATTAACCCCTTTTATTTCTCCGATAAATGTTTTTCCTTCTAACTCTATTAAGAAATCTTCTTGCTTTTTATCTTCAAAATCTGCTAGATTACATTTAAACATGTCCTCCAATATCTCAAACACTGTTCTAACCAAATCATCGCCACTTGAACATAAGATTGATTTTAATTCATTATTTTTTTCAATTACTTTTGAAGCTTCAATGATATTATTATTAGATTCATTTATCACTTTGTTATTAGAATCTATAACATTTTTTTGTTCTTGATCATCAAACATATGTAACTCTTTGACCCAAAGTGGAATGTTCTCTCGCTCATTAATTAATCCTACTACCCTAAAGAAGTCATCAATTTTACTTATATTCAAGTCTAATGTTGTTAATAGTAAATTATCATTCAATCGAATAGTCGTTGGTTTATTACTGCCATCTGAATGGGTCAATGTACCATTGCACTCACTTTTAAAATAAAAAGAAGCTGCAATTGATTCTTTATTTATATCGGTTTTTGTATTTTCATATAATAAATTAATCGCTTCCGATGATATTAACCTAGCAAGTATGCAGTCCAAATCATAAGTAATATTCTTTAGCTCGTCCGAATGAATATATGCTCCTCTATAATAGTTGAAATAAAAATTTAGATTCATAGGAAGTATTATGAGTATCTTGGTCTTTGTCGAATTGTCAATCATAATTTGCAAATTTATAAAATCTTTGATGCAATTGATATTAAAAGGCTCATCATCTTCCTGATCATATTGATATCTCCATATATTATCATCTCTTAAATCTATTACATTTATTTCAAATTCATCCAATGATTGTGGCTTACCTAATTTATTAAAAAATTATATCTTTCAACTGGCTTGTTGTATTTTCACCACTATATAACATCACTTGAAGCATTTAATCTCCCTCCCTCTATTTATTGAACAATTCAACAAAGAAAGGGGATAACCTTTAACTTTCGTTCGCAAATTTCGACAAACTATTTCCTAACACACCATCCAAACATACAAACATATCCAATACCGGTTCATTTTCCCCATATACATTTTTCACACTTTCGTATGTTATCAACTCCAATAATAAAGGCAGCCGGTAAAGGAGGCTTTCTTGCTTCACCGACTGCCTTAGTAATATAAAATAAAAATAAGAAACCGCTTCGGTAAATTCCGTTGCGGTTTCTTATAATTCTTCACAATACTAATATAGCACATATAGATTATCATGAAAATATCATCTTTTTATCATACTTTTATCAGTTAATTCTAGAAGCGAATTACAATTTAATATCGTAAAAAAGTAATAACGCTTGGTCTAGCTCTGATTTTCAATTTGTATCAAAAATGGATTTTCATTTTCTTCTAAACTTTTAAAAAGAAAACGTCCAAGAGCAAATACGATAAAAGTAAAAATCATTATTATCGACGATATAAAAATAAAAAAAATTATAATTATAAATATTGGAATAAAAATATTTAAAGAAGCATCTCCCAAATTAACATATTCGAAGTTTGCTAGCATTCCAATTACTGCCAATAGAAGTCCTTATATCAAACCTGTAATCATACTTATCTGAATATTAGTATCGTATTTTATCGCATATTTTCTATTCATATATATATCAATATCAAATCGGATATTTTTATATACATATTTAATCGATTCTGTCCTAAGTTCCATCAAATATTTAATTTTAGGATTCTTTTCCAATTGTTTAATTATATATTTATTCTCATACTTCAATCTATTATGTCTTTTATTAATTTCCCTTAAAATTTTGTAATGTTTACCATTATAAAATAAGAAGAATCCTTCATAAACTTTTATCAATAATCTGTATGTTAATGAATCCTTAATCCATGGTATAATGACCCTTAACCCTATTTCTATACAAAAGAAGAAAATATAAATTGAGGTAATTATTATAACCTTCACTAATAAATCTGCAATCATATAAATCCTTTCAACCAATTTTATTTTTATATTAAATTTACAAATATATAGTTCTTCATCTTTTAGCTATTCCCTTCCAAAATAACAAAAAAAATCAAAAGTGGTTTTTTGAACCACTTTTTGATACTATTCTATTTTTGTACCATCTACACCAAACAATAGTACTCCTAATTCCGCAATCATTTCATTTTTCCATCTTCTAACTGTGATCTCACTACAGAACATTTCCTCTGCCAACTTCTCAAATGTCTTATGTTTCTAAGTAGCAGCTCAGTATTTCTAAACCTAGATTTTTTTCTCTCTTCTCTCTCTTTATCCTTATATCTCTTTATGGCAGCATCCGTGGCTTTGTTGCAGATTTCTTCTATATTTACACTTGCTTTCATTGGGCTCCCACCTTTCACACTTGTATTTCTTCAATTTTTTCTATATAATGGAGCTGTGAACGTATGTTTGGGGCAGGAGCTCTCTTTTTTTATGCACCAATTTTACAGTTAACATATTCAAGCAATAACATCATATATTGTATTACTTTCATCTACTCTTTGTGCTATACTCTATTATAATAAATGAGAAAACCTATTTTAGGAGGTATTAAAATGTTGTATAGCACTAATTCAAAAGAATTTAAACAAATCATAATGGCTACCCCATTCCCAAATTGTAGTTTTGATTATCCATTTTTTGCAGCAAAGCTTTTAGATGCTCTTATGCATAAAGGTAGGATTCACATAATTCCCTTTGAATCACTTAAAGATGCATTTACTAAACTTATACTAGATGCAGATTATCAAAAAACAAATAGTGGTGAGATTATTAATCTAATATTTGAAGGGAATAGACAATTTACTTTCTATCTTGATAGGAAATCCATAACACAGACTGTCTCTTCTGAATTTAATCTTAAGGATGCAACTAGTGGAAAGAACTTCAAATTTATATTTTTTCGCTAATAACATGCAAAACCATCATAATATATATTATATAAAGAACATTCACAAAAGAAATTTACTAACTTTGTGGATGTCTTTACTTTGTGGCACTAGTTACCTCCCTTTATCAGCTCAATGCTTCATAATATTTTCATATGAACCATGTCTTTGAAATGCGAACTAGTTATCTAACGGTACTAGTTGAAAAATGTGGTTTTCAAAACACATTTCATTTGCTTTTTTAGCCTTTGATTCACTTGTATAAACCTTTGCAATTAAAATATCTTTATCTACAACCGCATACCTGCTACCTTGATTGCATATATATTGCCTCTCAAACTCTGCAACACCCTAGCTTCAATGTTGTCATTGTATATCACAGGTGTGATTAAAAGCTTATTCTCTGCATCCATTACTCGCTCAAGCATCTCTTCAAAGCCGTCTTTTATATACATTTGCAAGTTTGGCTCTTCCTTGGATACAACAAACACCTCTCCTCTATTAAGAAAATTGGTGGTCATGCGAGCTATAAGACAGGTGAAAAGATATACACCCATAAAGATATTGAAGAGCTAAGAAAAGCAATAAATCTAATATAATAATTTGTTAGTTTTATGTTAGTTTCTTGTTAGTTGTTGCAAAAAAATATTGGGTTTTAGTAAGGTTTTATAGATACAAAAAACCTCCAAACTCAATGGTTTGAAGGTTTCTATTTTTATTAATATTATCTCTTTGAGAACTGTGGTGCTCTTCTTGCTTTTTTCAAGCCGTATTTCTTTCTTTCCTTCATTCTTGGATCTCTTGTTAAGAAACCTGCTTTTTTAAGTATTCCTCTTAACTCTATATCAGCTTCTAGTAATGCTCTTGATATACCGTGTCTTATAGCGCCTGCTTGACCTGTGAAGCCACCGCCAAAAACATTAACAAGTACATTGTACTTTGAAAGTGTATCTGTTAAAACTAATGGTTGTCTAACGATTAGCTTTAAAGTTTCTAATCCAAAAAAATCATCTATCTCTCTATTGTTAATCACAATTCTACCGTCACCTGGTACTAATCTAACTCTTGCAACTGAACTTTTTCTTCTACCTGTTCCAAAATATTGTATATGAGCCACAATAACTTCCTCCTTTCAATTATATGTTAAGTTCTAAAATTTCAGGCTGTTGAGCTTGTTGTTCATGCTCTGCGCCTTTATATACTCTTAACTTCTTAAGCATTTGTCTACCTAAGCTGTTATGAGGAAGCATTCCTTTTACAGCAATATAAACTGCTTTCTCAGGTTGTTCTGCCATGAACTTTCTATATGGAGTTTCTTTCAATCCTCCTGGATATAGTGAGTGATGTCTATACATCTTTTGATCTAATTTTTTTCCTGTAAGGACAACTTTTTCTGCATTCAAAATAATCACATGGTCACCAGTATCAACGTGTGGTGTATATATTGGCTTATTTTTTCCTCTTAATATCTTAGCAACTTCTGATGCCAATCTACCTAAAACTTTGCCTTCAGCATCTATTACATACCATTTTCTTTGAACTTCTTCAGTTTTCGCCATGTATGACTTCATGTTTTCCCTCCTTATCTGATATGAACAATCAAAACTACACTGTGACAGTATATGTCCCACTACAAAACTGTCTTTGTATAAGAAATGATGGTTCGTCTATAATCAATTTATTTTTATTCATATTCTGACTATATTGTATTCGGGGCTAGTGAATACAACATACAACAAAAACATTTTAATACATTGTGCCACGCGTGTCAATAGAAAACTTCTTCTAAGCACAAACCTTTTGCCGGAACAGTTGCTCCTGCTCGCTTTCTGTCTTTAGAATTTATTATTTCATCTATGTTACTAATTTCTATCTTTGAAAGTCCACAATATAAAAGTGTTCCAGTGATGATTCTCACCATATTATATAAAAATCCATTTCCATAATAATCAATTTTGATGATATCTTTATTAGTATGAATATTGATAGAATGAATCGTCCTTACTGTATCTATGACACTGGTTCCTACAGACATAAATCCTGCAAAATCATGTGTCCCAATAAAATGCTCTGATGCTTTGATCATTTTGTTTATATCTAATTTGTCACAATGTCGGATATGATATACATAATCCCTTCCAATTGCATTTGGATGGATGCTATTATATATTGTATAGCTGTATCTTTTACCTTTCGCATCATACCGAGAGTGAAAATCTAGAGGAACTTCGCAGGAGTTTCTAATTACAATATCCTCAGGCAGCTTACTATTTATTGCATCAGCATATCTATCCTGGGTAAGTTGACTATTGGTCATGAAATTTGCTACTTGACCTTTTGCATGTACTCCAGCATCTGTTCTGCCTGATCCATTTAAGTTAACATTTTCACCAGTTATTTTATATATAGCTTTTAGTAGCTCTTCTTGTATTGTATTCGCATTTTTTTGAATCTGCCAACCACTATAATTAGTCCCGTCATATTCAATCAAAAGCTTAATATTCCTCATTTTGACTCCTGCCTTACAGCTTAGCATCATATAATGACACTTTAGCACAATATTAAATTTGAAAAGCTATAAGCTTTTCAATCAGATTCCTTCCTTGCAGCTATGCTGCACAATGTTAAATTTGAAAAGCTATAAGCTTTTCAATCAGAATCTACTCCATATAATTAGCCCACCAAAGGCTATGGTTATGATAGATGCATAGATATCTCTCATCTCAAATTTAAGCTGTTTCATTCTGGTCCTTTTATCGCCGCCTCTATAGCAGCGGGCTTCCATTGCCATCGCTAGCTCGTCTGCTCTTCGAAATGCACTTATAAAGAGCGGTACAAGTAAAGGAACCATGGCTTTTGCTCTGGCTATCATATTTCCGGATTCAAAATCTGCTCCTCTTGCCATTTGAGCTTTCATAATCTTATCTGTTTCTTCTAACAGCGTAGGGATAAATCGAAGTGCTATTGTCATCATCATTGCAAGCTCATGAGCAGGAACCCCAATCTTTTTAAACGGATTTAAAAGCTTTTCTATTCCATCTGTTAATGCGATAGGAGATGTAGTCAATGTAAGCAGGGATGCTCCCGTTATCAGAAAAACTAAACGTATGCACATAAATGCTGCTTGTATCAAGCCTTCCTTTGTAATAGTAAGCTTCCATAGTTTATAGATTATTTCCCCTTCTGTCATAAATATATTTAATATTGCTGTCAGTACGATTATGAATACAAGGGGTTTAAGCCCTCTAAAAAGATACTTTGGTGATATTTTAGATAACCCAAGAGCTATGCCCATAAATGCAAGTATATATATATATCCAAAAAAAGTGTTCACTAAGAAAAGAGCTGTAATAAATACAAATGTTATGATAATCTTTGACCTTGGGTCTAGATTGTGTACAGGTGTATCTGCTGGAATATATTGGCCAATTGTAATATCTTTAATCATTTTTTTTGCTCCTCAAAACTTTAAGTATCTGAAGCTTCGCATCTTCAATTGAAAGGCACTCTCCAATATCTAATCCTTTTTCTTTTAGCTCTCTGGCCAGCTTAGTAGCTTGGGGTACACCTAACCCAATGCTTTCCAGCATCAAAGATTCTCTGAATATAACGGATGGCTTGTCTATAAACACAATCTTCCCTTTGTTCATAACAATTATTTTATCTACTAATTTCGCTATATCTTCCATGCTATGAGAAACAAGTATTACTGTAATTTTATGAGTTTCATGGAGCTCTTTTATTTCCCCTAATATTTCATCTCTTCCTCTTGGATCCAATCCTGCTGTTGGTTCATCCAGTATCAGTATTTTAGGCTTCATTGCCAGTACTCCAGCAATTGCTACTCTTCGCTTTTGCCCACCACTCAGGTCAAAAGGTGATATGTCCTTTATTTCATTATAGTCAAGCTTTACCATGTCTAGTGCAAAGCGAACTCTATTTTCAATTTCATTGTCATCTAACCCTAAATTCTTAGGTCCATATGCTACATCTCTAAAAACTGTTTCTTCAAATAACTGATGCTCTGGATATTGAAAAACCAATCCTACTCGTTCTCTAATGGTTTTTTTGACTGTTGTCTTTGAATTGATATCATCTTCATCGATGAAGACTTTTCCTGAAGTAGGCTTCATTAATCCATTCAGGTGCTGTATTAATGTTGACTTACCAGAGCCTGTATGACCTATTAACCCTAGAAATTCTCCATCTTTTATTTCAAAACTTACATCATCCAACGCTTTATGCTCAAACACAGTATCTTTCATATATATGTAGCTTAAATTTTCTACTTTAATCGACATAACTCTACCACCATTTCTTCAACTGTTAAAATATCGGCAGGTAGTTTTATGCCTTCTTTTCTAAGTTCATGACATATTTCAGTTACCTGCGGCACATCTAATCCCAGACTTTTCATTTTTTCTACTTGTGAAAATACATCTTTTGGTGTTCCGTCCATTACTAACATTCCATCTTCCATTACATAGACTCTATCAGCATTTACGGCTTCATCCATATAGTGAGTGATGAGTACTATTGTAATTCCTTCTTCTTGGTTTAACTTCATGATGGTATCAATTACTTCTTTTCTTCCAGATGGGTCCAACATTGCCGTTGGTTCATCCAGTATAATACATTCCGGTTTCATGGCTATTATGCCAGCAATGGCTATTCTCTGCTTTTGCCCTCCTGAAAGGAGATGAGGGCCATGCTTTCTATATTCATACATATCTACTGCTTTTAATGCTTCATCTACTCTTTTTCTTATCTCTTTTGATTCTACGGCCAGATTCTCCGGACCAAAAGCAACATCTTCTTCAACGATTGTCGCAACAATTTGATTATCAGGGTTTTGAAATACCATACCCGCTATTTGTCTAATTTCCCAAAGCATTTCTTCATTTTTTGTATCTATATTTTTAACCATTATTGTACCACTATTAGGCAGAAGAAGTGCATTAAAATGCTTAGCAAGTGTAGACTTTCCTGAGCCATTATGGCCTAAAATCGCAACAAACTCACCTTTTTCAATACTTATGTCTATCCCATTTAAAGCCATTATACTTTTTCCGGTATGTGAAGTATATTCATGTTTGACTGATTCGGTTTTTATCATGTTAGTCATTTTACAACCCTCTTATAATAGCAATTTAAGAGAACGGATTGCATGTTTAAGTATCTAACTATACAATCCGTTCTCATCAATCCAAATATATCACTAATATTTTTAAATACTAGCACATTATTTTAATGTTTATACTAATTCTAATACAACTACTTCAGCTGCATCTCCACGTCTTGGACCAACCTTAATAATTCTTGTATAGCCACCATTTCTTTCTTTATACTTTGGAGCTATTTCATCAAATAATTTTTTAACTACATCTTCTTTTGTTATATATGCCATTGCTTGACGCCTAGCGTGCAAATCTCCTCTTTTACCAAGAGTTATCATTTTTTCTGCTATGCTTCTTGTTTCTTTAGCTCTAGTATCCGTTGTCATGATTTTATCATGCTCAAGAAATGATGTTACTAAATTCCTAAGCATAGCTCTTCTCTGATCACTTGGACGTCCAAGTCTTCTATATCCAGCCATGACTATACCTCCTTTCCAACGAAATTGATTTCTATTCTTCGCTTTCTTTTAAACCTAAGTTTAAAGCTCCCAGCTTCTGTTCCACTTCTTCAAGAGACTTTTTCCCTAAGTTTCTTACTTTCATCATG
>JAUQXG010000218.1 GCA_030834765.1 Lutispora sp. | reverse complement strand
TTTGCTGTTTTGTTCAGTTTGGGAGGATTTTTCGAATTCTTTTTTCTTCGTAAAATAGAAAGTAGAATATTAAACCCCATAGGCAAGCTAAGAGTCGGATTAGGAGAAATTGCAAAAGGTAATTACAATGTAAAAGTTGAGAATAACGTACACAATGAAATCAGTCTACTTATAGATTCCTTTAATGAAATGGCACAAAAACTCCAAGAGAGTGAAAAGATAAAGGCTGAATATGAAGAAAATCGAAGAGCACTCATTGCAAATATATCACATGACCTAAAGACCCCCATTACATCTATCCAGGGATATATTGAAGCCATTACCGAAGGAAATGCCATACCTCCCGAAAATGTCGATAAGTATTTGAAAATTATATATAATAACACTGCATACATTAATAAGTTGATTGATGATCTATTCCTTTTTTCAAAACTAGATATGCAAAAGTTAGAGCTCCAATTTGTGACTGTTAATGTACGTCCTTTTATCAATGACTTAATGGAGGAATTTAAACTTGAATATGAGGAGATAAATATCAAGTTCGATTATTATGATAATCTGGAAGAGGATTGTAGTTTCAATATAGACAGGAAAAGGCTACACCAGGTGTTTAGAAATATTATTGGCAATGCAGTAAAATATGGTCCTGAACAAAACCTATCTATAAGGACTGAACTATATAGCTTGGATGATTATATATATATTGATATAAAGGATAATGGGCCAGGAATATCAAAAGATAAAATTTCTCATATTTTTGATCGATTTTATCGCATTGATACTGAGCGCACAAAAGACTTAATGAGTACGGGCCTGGGTCTTGCAATTGCAAAGGAACTTGTAGAAGCTCACGGAGGGAAAATTACTGTTTCAAGCGTGGAAAGCCATGGGGCCTGTTTTACTGTGATGCTTCCGATTATTCAATGATTTAAATGGAAATGGGGTGTACTGATGAAAAATATCTTGATTATAGAAGATGATATCAATATAGCGGAATTGGAAAGAGACTATCTAAAGTTGAACGGATACAAATCAGATGTTGTCCATGATGGGGCAGAGGGAATGCAAAAAGCTATTTCAGGTGCATATGACGTAATAATCGTAGATCTGATGCTTCCAAATAAAAGTGGATATGAAATCATAAAAGAGGTCAGAAAAAAACTTGAAATCCCTGTTATTGTGGTTTCTGCGAAGAGTGAAGATATAGATAAAATAAGGGGTCTTGACTATGGCGCCGATGACTATCTTACTAAGCCATTTAGTCCGGCTGAACTTGTGGCAAGAGTTAAATCTCATATTAAAAGATATGAAAGGCTGAAAGGGAACAATGCTTCTAATGAGATTATAGTGTATAGAGGTTTGGAAATTAACACTGCTTCTCATAGGGTTTTTGTAAATGATGTGGAAGTACAGATGACTACGAAGGAATATGAGCTTTTGTTTTTTCTAACTTCAAACCCTAATATTGTTTTTACCAAGGAGCAGCTATTTAATTCCATTTGGAGCGACGAGTATTATGGAGATACAGCCACGGTACCTGTCCATATTCAAAAAATCAGAAAAAAGATAGAAAAGGATCCAGCCAATCCGGAATTTATAGAAACTTTATGGGGGACAGGATACAGATTTAATGCATGATGGAAATATATAGCTAGAAGTAAATTTAACACCTTTTAGTAAAACAATTGGTATAGGGGGGAGGTCATGAGACTTCACAGGCTTTTAGGAATTATGATGTTAATTGATTCACGAGGAATAATGAAAGCCGGAAATTTAGCTAGAATACTTGAAACCTCGGAGAGAACCGTATACAGGGATATTGATATATTATGCGAAGCAGGTATTCCTATCATGTCAATTCCTGGCCCGAACGGAGGCTACTCTTTTATGGAGGACTATAAAATTAATTCAAATGTATTGGAAAGTGGGGATGCTGTTACTCTTTTACTTTCAAGTATGGGAATTAGACCAGAAAAAAATACTGAAATGGCACAACAATTAAACAATGCCCTTATTAAGCTTGAAAACAGTGTGTCTAAAGAACATAAAGAAGAAATTATTAAAGCGAAAGAAAGGTTTTTTATTGATTTAGATCCTTGGTGGGGAAGAAGAATAGAGAATCAGAATATAGATACCATTAAAAAGGCGGTACTTCATTTAAAAAAGTTAAAAGTCCATTATAAAAAGTATAATGGAGAAATATCAGAAAGAATTATAAGACCTTATGGTGCGGTGGTAAAAAATGCTGAGTGGTATGTGGCGGCTTTTTGTGAAGTAAAAGAGGAAATTAGAATTTTTAAATGCAGCAGAATTGAAAATATTGAAGTGCTGGATGAAAGCTTTAGCATGGCTGAGGATTTTCATTTAGAAGAGTTTTGGGGGAATAGTAAACAAAAATTTCAGGAGCAGGCATCTTTTAAGGTAGAACATAGTGCATATCCTGTAAAAATTAAGTCTTATGAGGAAAGGAACCAAATTCTGCAAGGCTTTCATGTATGTTCATCCATGAAAATAGAAGATAAGTGGGTTTATGATATAGATATGATAAGCTTTCAAACTGCCTGCAATGTAATTTTCCCCTTAAGTGATCGGGTGGAGGTTTTAGAACCTGTGGAACTTAGAGAGTACATAAAGAAAAAAGCCAATAAAATTTTAGATTTATATAAAACGAGATAAATCCCTGACATACTATTGGCAGGATTTATTTGATAAAATGAAGATATCAAATAAATGAAAGGAGATAATCATGATGGAAGCAAAAGTAATAAGCATCGAAGGATTCAAGGCTGTAGGCATAACTTACTTTGGAGACAATAACAACGGAGAAATTCCTAATCTTTGGGAGGTATTTAATAAACGCTACCTAGATATAAAGCAAAAAAGTAAATC
>JAUQXG010000217.1 GCA_030834765.1 Lutispora sp. | reverse complement strand
AATCCAGAGAAAGAGTTAGATTTTTAGAAGCCATTCAGTTTATTCAAGTAAGCCTTCATCTAAATTTTTATTTTCATCTTGAGTTCTATGATTCAATAATAAGTCTTCATCACTACAGTAGTTATATTCTAGTGCATTTTTTCGCAGCACCAAATACAACTCCGCATTTGTAGCATTTTCATAAGGCATTACAAACAATATGCCTACACCTAAAGCCAATGCACCTAGAAAATACCATCCAATAAAAGATAAATCTAATACGAATATATCAAATTTATGACCCTCTGTCATTTTATTGCTAAGTTTAATTGCCTTTTTTGCTCCTATATTAGGATTATCCGCTAAAATGTATGGCACCATTCTATATGCATAGGCTTTTACAATGCCAGGTATAATCAATAATAGATACCATAAGAAGTTTTGTGCTGCTCGGAGCAGCATCGTTGGTATAATTCCTTTATAATTTTGTCCGTCAAAGGCAAACCTAAAGCATCCTTTATTATCATTGTACTCTGCTGATTGAACAAAATATCTTCTTCCCCCAACTTCTAAGGGATATCCTAGAAAAACACGCAAAGCAATAATAAATAAACCTATCCCAATTGCAGTACTGATAATGAATGGGATATTGGGCAAAATATTTGAGTTTGCTATATCAGGAGTTATTAGATTAATAGAATCTCTATTATTACTTCCTCCCTGCCCGCCGCCACTTCCACTACTACCACCTCCTGCCAATACGATAACTATACTTATCCAGAAGGCTTTCCAGTAAATATTCCTCAAAACTGCTTTTGCTCTTTCTTTAAGCTCTTTTCTTGTCCACATGATCAAACCTCACTTTCTGGGTCAAACCAATTTTGATTTTTATATCTTCTACTGGTTATTGCTCTATCTATATATTTATATGCTGCTATGTATTGATATGGTCAGATTGCAACATATATTTTTCCATCTTGTGTAACCATTTATTGCAAAAATAAAAACCTACTTCATCAAATAAAGTAGATTTTTATTTTTATAATATTTGTTTAATTTATATTCTCTATTAAATTAGCCATTTCTATAGCGGTTACTGCGGCATCATAGCCTTTATTCCCTGCTTTTGTGCCTGCCCGCTCGATAGCTTGCTCTATGCTTTCTGTAGTTAGTACACCGAATATCACTGGTACACCACTATCTAGCGAAACCTTTGCAACGCCTTTTGATACTTCGCTGCATACATAATCAAAATGAGGCGTTGAGCCTTTTATGACAGCTCCTAGACAAATCACAGCATCATATTTCCCAGTCTTCACTAACTTTTGTGCCACCAATGGTATTTCAAATGCTCCAGGCACCCAAGCCACCTCAATGTTATCCTCATTGCAGCCATGTCGTTTTAAGCCATCAATGCATCCACCTAAAAGTTTTCCACTGATAAACTCGTTGAACCTTCCAACCACTACTCCAAATTTCTGATTCTGTACGATTAAATTTCCTTCAATTAATTTCATTGTTCTAATCCTCCTTAAAAAGTATGGAGCATATGCCCCATCTTGACTCTTTTTGTTTCCAAGTATTTTTCATTTTTTTCATTATGTGTCATCTCAATAGGTACTCTGTCTGTAATCTCTAACCCATAGCCAGACAATCCTTTTAACTTCTTGGGATTATTGGTCAACAGCTTAATCTTTTTTAATCCGAGATCTTTTAGTATTTGAGCCCCTATCCCATAATCCCTCATATCTTCAGGAAATCCCAAAAGCAGGTTTGCTTCTACGGTGTCTTTCCCTTCATCTTGTAATTCATAGGCACGTATCTTATTTACAAGTCCAATTCCTCTTCCTTCTTGTCTCATGTATAATAGCACGCCTCTTCCCTCTTCACTGATCATCCTCATGGCATGTGCAAATTGTTCTCCGCAATCACATCTTAGGGAACCAAAAGCATCCCCTGTTAAGCATTCAGAATGCACTCTTACAAGAACTGGCTCTTCAATATGGATATCACCTTTGACTAGTGCCACATGATGCTCTCCATTTAAACCATTTTCATAAGCAACTACTTTGAAGTCTCCATATTTTGTAGGCATGGATGCTTCTGCGGCTCTCTCAATCAACTTCTCATTTTTTCTTCTATACTCAATTAGGTCTGCAATGCTTATAAGTTTCAAATGATGCTCTTTACAAAATTCTGTCAAATCAGACAGTCTAGCCATTGTTCCGTCATCCTTCATAATCTCACATATCACTCCGGCAGGATAAAGTCCTGCCAGCTTTGAAAGATCGACGGCAGCTTCAGTATGTCCAGTTCTCTCTAAAACGCCACCAGACTTTGCTTTCAGCGGAAAAATATGACCTGGTCTTGTAAGGTCCTCTGGTTTTGTTTTTTCATCTAATATTGCTTCTATTGTCTTTGATCTTTCATGAGCAGAGATACCTGTTGCTACCTCTTTGGCATCTACAGATACTGTAAAAGCTGTTTCCTTTGCATCGGTATTTACTGCAACCATCTGGCAAATATCTAGTTCTCTTAATCTTTTTTCAACGATTGGCATACAAATTAAGCCTCTTCCATACTTAGCCATGAAATTGATGGCTTCTGGAGTCGCTTTGTCTGCGGCCATTAAAAGATCTCCTTCATTTTCTCTGTCTTCGTCATCTACCACTACGATCATTTTTCCTTGCTTTATATCTTCGATAGCTTCCTCAATAGAATTGAATACTGTATCTTTCATCTCTTTTCCCTCCCTAAAATCCGTTTTCCATCAAGTAATTTAATGTGATTTTCTCCTTAGGCTCTTCTGCTTTAAAATTCATTAGCCTTTCAATATATTTACCTACAATATCGCATTCCAGATTTACAACATCACCTACTTTTTTCATAGGAAGTATGGTGTAATCTCTGGTATGTGGAATCACTGATATTTTGAACTGTATTTTATCCACATATTGTACTGTCAAACTGATTCCATCTACTGAGATGGAGCCTTTTGGAATAACATATTTCAGTATTTCCTCTGATGCCTCTATGGTAATCCAAACTGCATTATCCTCTCTGACTATTTGTGTAATAGTCCCTGTGCCATCTATATGTCCGCTGACGATATGTCCCCCAAATCTATTTTGCGGGGATAATGCTCTTTCCAGATTCACTTTATCTCCGCCTTTCAGATATCTAAGGTTGGTGCCTCTTAATGTTTCAGGCATCACATCGGCAATAAAGCTGTCTTTAGAAAGCTGTGTGACAGTGAGACAAATTCCATTGACACTGATGCTATCTCCTAGCTTAGTATCCTCAAGTATCTTGCTGCATGTTACTGAAAGTTTTATAGATTTTTCACCTTTTATGATATTTAAAACGGTTCCTATTTCTTCAACTATACCTGTAAACAAGCTATTCCTCCTCTCTCCATGGAACTTTTATATATCCCTCTATAAGAATATCATTGCCAAAATTTTGTAGCATTTGATGCTTCAGTCTAAATCCTTTATTTATACTATCAACTCCATGTCCCATGACAGGAGTAGGCGCATTGCGCCCTCCCACTATAATAGGTGCGATAAACATAGCTACTTTATCCACTAGACCTTTTTCAATAAAGGATGCTGCCACAGTTCCTCCACCTTCAACTAAAACACTATCTCTCTCTCTTTTATACAGCTCATTCATCAATTGTTGTAAATCAATATGTCTATCTTCTTGTGATTCAGTTATAACAACATCCGCCCCCTTTGATTCCCAAAACTTTACCTTTTCTTTATTCACTCTGCTTGTTGCAACCATTAAAGTTCGCTTATCTTTGTTTATATCTAAAACTTTCGAATTATCTGGTGTTCTTCCTTCTGAGTCTAAAATAATACGTAGTGGATTTATTCCTTCTTTTCCCTCAGGTCTTGCGGTCAGCTCTGGGTTATCCTTTATCACTGTATTTACACCCACAAGGATGGAAGCATATCTGTTTCTTAATTCATGAACATATTGTCTTGAAGCATCACCACTTATCCATTTTGAATCTCCTGTATAGGATGCCGTCTTTCCATCTAATGTCATGGCTGATTTTAATAATACAAAAGGGGTTCTGGCTGTAATGTATTTTATAAATATATCATTTAGCTTAAATGCTTCTTCACTTAAACAGCCTACATCCACTTGAATCCCAGCATCCCGCAGCATATGAATGCCATTGCCTGCTACCTTTGGATTCGGATCTTCCATAGCAACTACAACTCTTGAGAACTTTCTTTTTATAAGCTCTGCTGCACAAGGAGGAGTTCTGCCATAATGGCTGCATGGTTCTAGATTTACATATATCGTGGCACCCTCCATGTCTTCTATACAATGATTGATGGCATTTATTTCTGCATGAGGGCCTCCAAGCTTATCATGCCATCCTTCTCCAATAATTCTCCCATTTTTCACGATAACAGCCCCTACTAAAGGATTCGGATTGGTCCTTCCCCATCCATTTCTGGCCAGTTCTATTGCTCTTTGCATAAACGCCTGGTCTTCCATACTTCCTC
>JAUQXG010000216.1 GCA_030834765.1 Lutispora sp. | reverse complement strand
ATATGATAAAATACGAACATATAATAATTCACCAATATAATCGAGGCAATATGGGCCTGAAGTTTCTACCGAGCAACCGTAAATTGTTCGACTATTGGAGTTTATATGTCTGTATCTTAATAACCTCCAGACATATTCTCTGTTAAATTTACGGCGATTGGTGAAAACCAATTGCTTTTTTGGTGAAAATTTCATCCTAAACTATGTATTCTTACTAAATATTTATATTAAACGGAGGAAATTTCATAATGGAAAACTTTTTCAAGCTAAAAGAAAATGGTACAAAGGTCTCAACTGAGATAGTAGCTGGTTTCACTACATTTTTTGCAATGTCTTATATCATTTTTGTTAACCCTGCAATGTTATCTCAGACTGGTATGCCTTGGGGTGCCGTATTTCTTGCAACAATAATTGCTTCTGCAGTGGGGACTCTAATTATGGGTTTGTTTGCAAATGTCCCTTATGCACAGGCTCCCGGCATGGGCTTAAATGCTTTTTTCACCTACACTGTGTGCTTTGGCTTAGGCTTTAGCTGGCAACAAGCATTGGCAATGGTTTTCATTTGTGGTATCGTAAATACGGTTATCACCGTAACAAAAATCCGTAAATCAATTATTAAAGCAATTCCTGCCAGCCTTCAAAATGCAATCGGCGGCGGCATCGGTATTTTTATTGCTTATATTGGCGTTAAGAGCGCTGGTCTTCTTAACTTTACTTCAGATCCTGGTAAAAATATTGTTTTAGATAGTGGCACGGTTATATCTGATGCCAGCGCAGTTCCTGCTCTTGTAATATTAAATAATCCTACTGTTTTACTTGGAATCATCGGACTTATTTTGACTGTTGTTTTATTGATATTTAAAGTGAAAGGATCTATTTTAATCGGTATTGTCACAACTACTATTATTGGTATTCCTATGGGTATTGTTGATCCTTCTACTGCTGGTTCTACTGCTGGAATTGGCTCTGCATTTACAGAGTTGGGCACTACCTTTGGTGCAGCCTTTGGAAGTGAAGGGATGATTTCTCTCTTTGCTGATACAACCAAAATTCCTCTTGTTTTGATGACTATTTTTGCATTCAGCTTATCCGATACATTTGATACCATTGGTACTTTCATCGGTACAGGTCGCAGAAGCGGAATTTTCAGTGCAGAGGATGAAAAAACCATGGAGACTAGTACAGGTTTCAAATCAAAGATGGACAAGGCTCTTTTTGCAGATGCCATTGCGACTTCCATTGGGGCTATATTTGGGACTTCCAATACAACAACATATGTTGAGAGTGCCGCAGGAATCGAGGCTGGCGGCCGTACAGGATTAACAAGTGTTACGACAGCATTGCTATTCATCGCTTCTATTTTCTTAGCTCCAATTGCAGGCATGGTTCCTGCCGCTGCAACTGCTCCTGCTTTGATTGTTGTAGGTATTATGATGCTGGCATCTTTTAGCGAAATTAAATGGACCGATTTAGATGAAGCAATCCCCGCTTTCTTTGCAGGAATATTCATGGCTTTTTGCTATAGTATTTCCTATGGTATTGCAGCAAGTTTTATATTCTACTGTATTGTTAAGATTTGCAAAGGGCAAATGAAAGATGTTCACCCTATATTAATCGTATCAACCTTGCTCTTTGTTTTAAATTTTATTATTCTTGCCTTTATATAAGTTAACTTATATAAAAAGTCCCTTTGCACAGCAAGGGGACTTTTTATATTAAAAACTCTTTTTTTGTATTCTCAATTATTGATTTCACATTACATCATCATTTATAGATTATTTCTATATTTAATCAACTTCTTATTATAATTTTCTATAAATCAAGCAAACTATAATCAGGAGGTGATGATTGTGGAATATAAGAAATTTTCAAATGGTGAAGAATATATTGTTATTAATAGAAATACTGGTGACGTAATGTTCTGAGTTCCTGATGAAAAAGGCTATTTCTCAAAATGAACCGAAAAGCCTTCTGCCGTTGGCAGATAATAAACTTTCAGATTGAGTGCCAGATACCATAAATAACCGTATAAATGTTGAGTCTGGCACTTATCTACTTTCAATACATCTTGGAGCAAGTCTCAATCAACAGCTATAATGATTTAGAAATTGCCTTAAGCCCATAGACTAGCTTGTTCTAATTCCTTTACTTTTTATAGAACTCAATATTCTTCTTAGCCAATTTTTCTTCCCAAATCATTTGCAATAAAGTCAAATCCTCACTGTAATCGGTTTTCGATTCATCCTTATCGTATTCAAGATTCTCAAGTATTTCTATTGTGAAATTATCAGAACCAAAATCATTCCACTCCTTTTGCAGCTCTCGATTAACATGTCTATCTGCTTCCAGTCTAACTTTAGCCCCATTCATTACACCTCTCAAATCTTGAGTGGCTTGAATATAACACTTATTATTCACGTTAGAACGGATTATAAATATTCCCATCTGTGGTTTCATTTGCTTATACTGCAGCTTTAATTCCTTTTTTCTATCCAT
>JAUQXG010000017.1 GCA_030834765.1 Lutispora sp. | reverse complement strand
AGTAGTAGCTGCATTTATTTCTTTCGCCACTGCGTTTATCAGGCAGTTTTCTTTTTCTAGGCTTTCATTGATGAGGCAAAGCAGTGGCAGCATATCCTTTTGTTTATTAAGCTCCACTCCTGTGTTCACATTTCTATTCATATGTATGGCTAAATTAGGAATGATCAGAATAGGTCTTTTAATATTTACCAGCTTCGTGACAGGGTGAAATACATCTTCAGATTTTAAAGTAACCCTTCCAGCAACTGATAGTGGTCTATCAAGCCATGTGTTTAATATAGGTCCTCCATAGGTTTCAGTGTTTAACTTTATATAATGATTTTCTGATATTATTTCTGCTCCTGGTTTTATGCGAAAAGAGGGAGAGTCGGTATGGGCTCCAATGATTCTAAAGCCCTCCTCTTCTGCTGTTCCTGAGCCAACTATAAAAGCAATCATTGCAGAATCATTCTTGATTACATAATGCTTGCCGCCCTTTTGCAGCTTCCATATTGCTTCTTCTTTTAACTCTGTAAACCCATTTCTTTCAAGCTGCTTTTTCGTAGTTTCCACCGCATGAAATGCTGTAGGGCTATCATAAATAAAGTCTATCAGCTCCTGGGCAAATTCTACTTCTTTGCTCATATTTATACCTCCAATTCATTACCTTGATCTCATATTTTTAATCAATAGCTGCCTTTTCTAATATCATTATAATAGCTAATTATATTTCTCTCATATTCTTCGTCCATTTTTTCAGAATCCATAAGAAAATCTGCTGTAGATTGATTCATGGCTATAGGAATATCATACACTACTGCTATCCTAAGCAAAGCCTTGACATCAGGGTCATGAGGCTGAGAATCAAGTGGGTCCCAGAAAAATATCATAAAATCAACTTTTCCATCTACTATACTGGCACCTATTTGCTGATCTCCTCCCATGGGGCCGCTGTTGAATGCTTTTACTGGAAGTCCCGTCTCTTCTGCTATCAGCTTTGCTGTAGTGCCAGTCCCGCACAATATATGTCTGCTTAATATATTCTGCTTTTCCTTTACCCAGCTTACCAACTCCTTCTTCCTATTGTCATGGGCAATAAGAGCGATATGTTTTTGTTTGCCTATGGTCGTTTTATCCATATAATCTACTCCCAACGCACAATTCTTTATTGCAAAGCTTACGTGCTATTTTTATAAAACCACTATATATTTTTCTTCATTCTTATATCATCATACCACTTTCCTTTATAATAAGTTATCTTCTCATTCACATGAATTTCTTCATATCCAAGAATTTTATAAAAACCGAGGGCTCTATGATTTAAGGAGAAAGCACCCAGCTCTATATTCTCATACCCCAATTCCTTGCACTGATTTTCTAATAATTTCATGGCTTCCTTGCCTATTCCTGTGCCTCTATATTGCTTTTCCCCTATACAAATGCTTATCCAAGCTGTTTTATCATCCTTATAAGTTAAGGCTGGAAATTTATCTATAATTGTAACCACGCCAATGGGGCTACCCTCTTTCAGTATAAAATAGCTGTATTTGCTTTTATTGTCTTTTGCTTTATCTAAAAGAAATCCGCCGCTTACATCCTCTAACTCTGCTTCTTGCTTATTGACTGTGAGAAAGCACTTAATTTCTTCATCGTTATGCCATTTAGCGATAAGCTCAAAGTCCTCTAATTTATATTCCTCTAACTTTTTTAATGTAATGCTCATATTTCCCTCCCAATAAAGTAGTTTATATAAAAAATTGTATAGCAAACCTAATCGCTATACAATATGTATCTCTTATTCTTTTAAAATATGGACTCCTTCTTTATCTAAAGCTTCTATCTGTGCTGATACCTTTTCAAGACTTGCCATCACCTCTTTTGAAGTTTCTTGTGCTTTGTGGAAATAGCTCATTGCTTCTGAAGCATTCTTGCTCTTGATAGCATCTATAGTCTTACCTCCATAAGAGTGAAACTCGTGATGAATATGATCAATCGCATCCCAGTCAGATTTTATGGCAGGATGATTTACTTTTATGGAGTGATAAAAATGTCCAAAGGCACATTTTGTATCATCTACTTGAAGTGGATAGACCTTCATTTCATCCACAATCTTCTTTAAAACTTTCATCCAATTCATATGAGCTTCCTTTGCTTTATCCAAACTTTGAATCAACTCTTTATTACTGATAGCATTTATGCTTCCATGAAGAGAGTTCATCATGCTCTTTACAATGATTGAAAGAGAATCATCTATTTGGGAAATTTGTTTAGCAAAATCCGCACTTTGCCCTGCATCATCTGCTATGATCTTTGTCATTTCGCTAAGTCTCTCTGCATCCGCACTGGATGCCTCCATGGCATGATTGATCTCATTTGTAGCTGTTTTTACACCTTCCATAGACTGATTGATAAGCATTACATCGTCCATGGTTGTTTTTAGCATGCTTACATTCTTATCTATGGTGTCGGTCACAACATCAAGCTTTTTACTCATCTCTACTGTGGACTTTAATGTGTTATCCATGCTTTTTTTACCATCTTGTGCAGCTTGATGTATATTCATAACGAAAGAGTTCATTCCTGCCAAACTTGTCTTCGTATCATCTGCCAATTTTCTAATTTCCTGCGCTACCACTGCAAAGCCTTTTCCATGCTCTCCCGCTCTAGCTGCTTCGATAGAAGCATTCAAAGCAAGCAGATTTGTTTGATCTGCAATAGATTTTACACTGTTTACTATTTCATTCACGTTATTTGCCATGTCAACCAACTGCTGAATTTGTTCACTCATAATATTTGCATCCGTTACTACATTATCTTTCAGAGAATTAATTTCAGATATCTGCAATAGGCTTGAATTATTTCTAGTCATCAATATTTCTGAAGCCTCAGACAGTTTTGTCAATGTGCTTGAAGTATCATGTACAGTTTCATTTACCTCGCTCATGCTCGCTGTGGTTTGCTCCACAATAGCCAAATTGGATTCACTAAGGGTAGACATTTCATTGGCAAACTCCATTAGTCCATAAGCCATATGGGACATATTTATATCAAAGCTGCTAAGAGATGCTGTAATCCCAACCATATCCTTGGCAGCCATAGCCATTTGCTTTTCATTGGCAAATAGCTTTTCAAAATATTCAAGCATCGTATTATGTATATAATATTCCGCTGTAGGCGGCGTTACTTGCTCACCCGCCATCTTTTTTCCTACATAATCCAATATGCACAATGCCTCACCACAAGGCTTTTTTATAGGTCTCTTAAACATTTTATCGACTCCTTCTATATATAATAATGTATACTAGTACCATGTACTTTTTATTCAATCATGATTCTCTTAATCCAATATGCTTTAAGCAGGTGTATATTGTTATATTATATCCTTTCATGGTGTATCTTGGAAGATACTTTTCAATAATATTTATTATTCAATACGACTTCTTCCCACTTTGTTTGCTCTTATTTATCATATGACTCTGGTTTAGGTATAAGAAAATCGAATGGTACATTAAACAAAATATACCCCAATAGCTTCACCTATCAGGGTATACTTTCTTTATATCTATTTATTTCCTTTATTCTTCCTGTTTGCCTGCTGAATTTTTTTAGCTGCCCCCACAGAGCCTAACACTTCAATCATCCTTTGCTTTCCTGCTCGTGCTACACCCATTGTAGCTTTCAGCTCTTCAAAATGCATTTCCTTTTGAAGCTTCTCATAGCTTATTAAGCGATCCTGTGATAAGAGTCCCTCATCAACGGCTTTTTTTACCGCACATTTTGGTTCAGATTTATGTTTACAATCTCCAAAGAAGCAATTTTGTGCTAGTTCCTCAATATCAGCAAATGATTTTGATAAATCAGCACCTGCGATCTGGATTTCTCTCATTCCTGGTGTATCAATTACTACCCCACCATTAGGCAAAACAAATAATTCTCTGTGTGTGGTTGTATGCCTTCCTTTATCATCGTCTCTTATGGCATTTGTGACAAGCACTTCCTCGCCCATCAGTTTGTTTATAAGTGTAGATTTACCAACTCCTGAAGATCCAATAAATGCTACCGTCTTACCTTTTTTTAAATACTTGAGCACATGATCATACCCATCCCCACTCAAGCTTGATGTTACAATGACATCTGCACCTGATGCAACTGTATCAATTTCTAAAAGCTTTTCGCTTATGTCATGGCATAAATCAGATTTTGTAAGCAGAACTACGGGCATTGCCATGCTCTCCCAAGCAATAGAAATATATCTTTCCAAACGGCGCAGATTGTAATCATTATTAAGAGACATACAAATAAATACAGTATCTATGTTTGTAGCAATGATCTGTATCTCCGGTTTGGTCCCTGGAGCCTTTCTTGCAAAGGAACTTTTTCGTGTAAGAACATGATGTATGATAGCATTGCCGGATCTATCATCCAAACGGTCTACTACTACCCAGTCTCCTACAGCAGGATAATCCGCCGAAATCATCGCTTCATGGTTTATCTTTCCTGAGATCTCTGCTCTTATTTCTCCACCTTCTGTTATCACTCTATACATATCTTTATGTTGAACTGAAACTCTGGCTATATATAGATTATCTCCATATAAAGAAGCCTCTTGAATATATCTATGGGAAATACCTAAATCATACAAATCAATTTTATTCACTTTTTTCCTCCCAAATTTAAATATTGTGCTATATGGGAGGGCAGATTAATGCTAGTTTAAAACCACCCTCCTGGCTGTTGCAATCTGTACATTATATATTTTAAACATAAAACATCTCTCCTTTTTTATTGATTTTTTTAGTTTCCAACTTATTATATCATACTATTCTTACTTTTATTTACATCTTTTTTGCAACTTAAATTCACAATATAGTTAAGATCACATCATTATGGGCTTTGTTCACACAGAACATATTCATCATAGTGGATTTTATTACCATAACCCATATGAATCACATTTTTAAAAATATATTGGAGGAATCACAATGGTTTTATATGCAGTAATATGTATGGTATTCGCTCTAACATTTTATTCCATAGGTGTATGGAGTGAAAAATTTCAGTCTACTTTAAAGAAATGGCATGTATTCGTATTTTGGATTGGTCTCGTTTTTGATACTGCCGGAACAACCATCATGAGCAAAATAGCACAAGGTGGTTTCAAGTTTAATTTTCATGGAGTAACTGGTTTATTGGCAATCATACTTATGCTTCTTCATGCAATTTGGGCAACTATTGTAATAGGGAAAAATGATGAAAAAATGAAATTAAGTTTTCATAAATTTAGCATCATTGTATGGTTCATTTGGCTTATTCCTTTTGTATCTGGCGCAATCTTTGGAATGGTAAAATAAAAAAACGAGGCTGTTCATCGTTATCATTCAAGATTATTCTGATGAACAGCTTCGTTTTTTATATAGTCTTAATCATCCTTATATCGTCATGCCATTTCCCATCATAGTAAGTAAAATTAGGGATTACCTTGAATTCTTCATACCCAAGCTTTTTATACATCTTGTATGCCCTTTCATTAAATCGAAAAACCCCTAGCTCAATTTTTTCATAGCCCATTTCTCTGCATTGATCTTCTAATAATTCCATTGCTTTCCGTCCAAATCCCTGACCCCAATACTTTTTTTCTCCTATGAGAATGCTTATCCATGCAACCTTTTCATCCTTAGACTCCAGGAATTGGAACTTATCCGTAATGCTTACTTCTCCAATAGGCTCTAGTCCTTTCATGACATAGTAAATATATTTGCTCTTATTTTTTATAGCCCCTTCCATTAGCGTTTCTGCACTTATCTCCTCTAATTCCTTTTCCTCTCTGCTTACGGTATTGAAATACATGATTTCCCTATCATTATTCCATTTAGCCATCTGTTCAAAGTCTTCTATTGTATACTTTTCCAGTCTTTTTAATGCTAGCTCCATATTGCCCTCCTTAAAGGATTTCTCTTTTAAATTGTACAACGATTGATATATAAATACTATATTTTATCTTAGAAAAACAGCAGATGCCCTTTCACAATTTTCATTGAGAAAGGGCATCTGTTCAAATATACTCTATAAATTTATATCTCATTCGGAGATGAATAATGATTACTCCGACTTTTACTTTGGATGCTTTTGCGTATCACATTTATCTCCAGAGCCGCAGGAGCCACTACAGCCCTCACAGCCGCCACCTGACTTTTGTCGTTTTACATATCGATATATGGAATACACAACAATCCCTACTGCCAATAGAATGATTATAAGATCAACCATGTTCTCCCTTCTTTCCTATTTTATTTATCACTCCTAATATATATTATATCTATTTTTTTATACAAGGCCAATCCCCAATAAATGTCCAACTTGGTACACAATAAAAGATATCACCCATGCCGCACCGCATTGATAAGCGATTGTAAACAAAGTCCATTTCCATGAGCCTAGCTCTTTTTTTGCTGTTGCTATGGCTGCAAAGCAAGGGGCATACAACAAAACAAATACCATGAACGAGTAGGCTGCCAAAGGAGTAAAATGAGCACCAAGGGCTATACCTAAAGCACCTGTCAATTCTTCTAAGCCTTCATTTATATATAAGATTCCTAATGTGCTGACAACAGCTTCCTTAGCAATTAAGCCTGTAAGCAATGCTGCGCCTATCTGCCAGTGAACTTGTGTTGTTCCTTTTACTAATCCGAATCCATTCAATGTAAAAATAGGTGCTATGACATTTCCTATAATACCAAAGATACTTTCGGAAGGCTCCTCAACCAGTTGCAATGAAAAATTAAAGGCTTGGCAGAACCAAATGACCACACTCATTGCAAGAAGAATAGTTCCTACCTTTATGACATAACCTCTAGCTTTTTCCCATGTATGCAAGGAAATACCTCTTAATGTAGGCAAACGATAAGATGGCAGTTCCATTATAAAGGGCGCTGCCTCGCCTTTAAATACTGTTTTATTTAACAATATACAGGATAGCATAGCAATCACTACACCAAGAGCATATATGCTAAATGTTGTTAATACTCTATTTGATGCAAAAAATGCACCCACAAATACTGCATATACTGGAATTCGAGCACCACATGACATAAATGGCATCAAGGTGATGACCAGTCGTCTGCTTCTTTCATCTTCTAAGGTTCTCGTAGCCATGATCGCCGGAACTGCACAGCCATAGCCCATTAATAGAGGCACAAAGGCTTTCCCAGAAAGACCAAAGCGTCTGAAAACTCTATCCATTACAAAAGCAATTCTTGCCATATATCCAATATCCTCTAATATTGAAAGACACAAGAACAATAAAACAACCAATGGCAAAAATCCTAATACGGATCCTATACCAGCAAAGACACCATCTATAACCAGACCGATTATTACATCTGAGGCTCCTGCATTTATCAGCAAATTCTGTACTGCTTCCGGTATAATCTCACTGGTAAGCGTAACAAAAGGATCTGTGATAAAAGCGGATATGGGTCCCAGTGATATTTGAAATACTAAGTACATTACAAAGAAAAATATTGGTATACCCAAGATACGATTTGTGACTATTTTATCAACTTTATCCGAAAAAGAAAGCTCCCCTTCTTTTCTTCCCTTTTTTACATGTTTTACGGTAACTTCACCTATATATCTGTACCTTAAATCAGCAATAAGAGTTTCCATCTCTTCTTCTGTTTCTTTCTCTTTCTTCGTTATTATTTCATGAATTGACGATTGCAAGGATTTGCTTAAGTTCAACTTTTCATTGATCTTTTCATCGTTTTCCAGCAGCCTTACTGCGTAATAAACACTACTTGCATATCCATTCGTTTTTAAAAGCTGGCTGATTTCTTTTATCGCATCGGATATTTTCGTATTTTCAAAAATATTTTTATCTATAATTTCATGGTTTTTTGAGACTTCTATGGCTCTTTCCATAAGTTGATCTATGCCATGACCTTTCGTAGCAGTTATTGGAACAACAGGGACTCCTAACTGCTTTTCAAGGCTTGCTGCATCAATTTCATCCCCTCGCCCTTTGACCTCATCCATCATATTTAATGCGATAACAGTTGGAATCCCCAACTCTAAAAGCTGTGTGGTCAAATAAAGATTTCGTTCAATATTGGTGGCATCCACTATATTGATGACTACATCCGGCTTTTCTTGTGATAAATAATCACGAGCAACCACCTCTTCCGCTGTATAAGGCGAAAGGGAGTATATTCCAGGCAAGTCAATAATATTGATCTGTTCTTTACTTTTTTTATATCTACCCTCTTTTCTCTCTACGGTAACACCCGGCCAATTTCCTACATGTGCATTACTTCCAGTCAGGTAATTAAACAGTGTTGTTTTTCCACTATTCGGATTTCCTGCTAAGGTAAAACGATACGCCATTTCTTTGCTCCTCCATTTCTCAAAAAAATTGGTTACTTTTCCACTGTAACCTGATCTGCTTCTGTTTTTCTTATACTAAGCTCATAACCTCTTATATTGATTTCAATAGGATCTCCAAGCGGAGCAACTTTTCGCATAATAATCTTCGCTCCTGGCGTTATTCCCATGTCCATAAGCCTTCTGCGAATCAACCCGCTCCCACCTATACTTTTGATAATTCCGCTTTCATTTGGTTTTAATTCTTTTAAAGAAACTATCATAATGCCCTCCTTTTTTAATACTAATATTCAAATATTTTTATTTATAAAAACTTTTATATTTAAAATAAAATTTTTATACTTGCTGTTATGATTTTAAATTCCATATGCACTTCTTACAATAATCATTGCTTCTTGAATAGAAAATGCATTCAATTATAGCCGCTTCCCTTCTGGTGAAAGTATTATTAAAAACATCATCATTTTCTTTATCTTCTAAATGTTTACAGAAAATGATAATCATTATCAAGCTATAGTTAAAAAAAATATTCTTTTTCATGTTATATATGTGAGCAGATGTATTTCCCTCAAACTTTCATAGCTGCATATTTTCTTCAATTTTTAGTTAAAATCAGAAATTTAACAATATTCACTTTTCAGTTAGCTCTTTCTAACTTAAATTATACAAGAAAATTTAACTTTTTTTTTCACCCTATTGACTTTTAATTCGATAATCCACTATATTATATAGTATATAGAACAATCTTATCATTATTGTTAATATTTGGTTTTCTCATAAAAGTCCTAATGTTACTAAATTGAGGTGTATAAGAATGACGGAAATACAATGGGAAGCAATTAAAAATTGTGACAAGGCATTTGATGGAATTTTCTTTTATGCTCTAAAAACCACAAAAATATTTTGTCGACCATCCTGTACATCCAGAACACCCAACCCCAAAAATGTTGAAATATTTTATACTGCGGAAGATGCAATCAATCATGGGTATCGATCATGCAGTCGTTGTAGACCAGACTCTATGGATTGGCAAGGGGCAAAAAACGAATTAGCTAAAAAAGCCCAGGAATATATGGATTCTCATTATACGGATAAGTTCACATTAAACACAATTGCTAAAAACTTATATATTAACCCTTGTTATCTTCATAGAACATTTAAGGAAATTATAGGATGCACATTATTAGAATATCAGCATCAAACTCGTATAAAGCATGCTATAAGATTATTAATTGAAACTAAATTATCCGTGTCATATATTAGCTATGAAGTGGGTTACAGTACTTTATCCCACTTTTCAAGAGTTTTCAAAAAGATGATTGGTACTTCTCCTTTGTGCTTTAGAAACGATAATAAAAAATAGCAGCAAAGACAATGAAATAAAAGAGTCCACTTTATATAGAAAATTATTTAGCCGCTAGAGCTGTTATTTAGCCTCCTACATTGCACATAAAAGTTTTCAGCATTATAATAAAATAATATAGATAGATAGCGAGGTGTTTACATAATGGTAAAAAAGCTTATATTCGCCCTGACTGTAGCTTTGTTGATTACTTTTACAGCAATCTGGGGTGAATATAAAGAGCCGCCAAGTATATCTGATAATCAAGGCACACCTGATTACAGCTATCTTGAAAAATATAATACCGAAAAGAAGGAAGCCGGAACTGTAGAATCTATTATTGAATATGGTGACAATTCAGTAATCGGCGCACACTATCCCCTCTTTGGAAAAGAAAAAATCGATATACAGACAAAAACTTTTATTGAGGGAAAAATACTTGAATTCAAAAAACAGGTTGCAAATTATGAAGCTCCTGATAAAAGCATTAAAGCTGAATTAAATATTGATTATGAAACATGGCTTTTAAATGATAAAATAGTGAGCATTAAGTTTAATACTTTTATCAACATGCCTTTTTCA
>JAUQXG010000215.1 GCA_030834765.1 Lutispora sp. | reverse complement strand
GTGATATACACAGCCTCAGACTTCTTTTTACTTTCTCTAATATTTATAAGGAGTTTCAAATATAAAGGAATTTTAACAAAAATGTGCATAAAACAACTATGTTGGTAAAATAATAACCTTACAATAAAGAAATTATGTTAATTAAAACAAGGAGGATTACAAGTGACAGCAACAGGAATAGTAAGAAGAATAGATGACCTTGGAAGAGTTGTAATACCGAAAGAAATAAGAAGAACATTGCGTATAAGAGAAGGTGACCCTCTTGAGATATTTACGGATAGAGAAGGAGAGGTAATACTGAAGAAATATTCTCCAATTGGAGAATTAGGTGATTTTGCAAAAGAGTACGCGGAATCATTACATAATTCCATGGATCATATCATCTGTATCACAGACCGAGATACGATCATTGCAGTATCCGGAGCATCAAAGAAAGAGTTTCTGGATAAGAGAGTAAATGCTTCGTTAGAAAGAATGATGGAAGAAAAAACAGCAGTTATGACAAGTCTTACAGGAGATAATAAGGTAATAAATATTATAGCAGAAGAAGAAGGCACTCCAAAGTATACAGGGCAGGTAATTGCTCCTATTGTAACAGAAGGAGATTGTATCGGTACTGTAATAATATTAAGCAAAGAAGCAACCAATCAAATGGGAGAACTAGAAGTAAAACTGGCTGAAACAGCCGCAAGCTTTTTAGGAAAGCAAATGGAACAATAAAAGAAAAACAATAGGCGCGCCTGCGAGACAGGAAGGCGCCTATTATTTTTATGGCTTCTCTCTTTTTTTACTTTTGTGTTCTATACTATCTTATTCCTGTATAATTTAGAATAAAGATGTGATAGAATAGTTATGTTCTAGCAACATATAGGAGGATAAGATGAGTAGCAGCAAACAGTCTTTTTTAAAGGGTGCAGTGATATTAGCTGCAGCAGGCGTTATATCAAAAATATTGGGAGCAATATATAGAATACCACTTGGACAGTTAATCGAGTCAGAGGGAATGGGATATTATCAGACCGCATATCTGATTTACATACTACTTTTGAACTTTTCTTCTAGCGTGATACCTGTAGCCATATCAAAATTGGTTTCGGAAAAAATCGGGATGGGCAGAAGAGATGAAGCCCATAGAATATTTAAAGTTTCCTTAGTAATGCTTACGTGTGTTGGACTTGGGCTTTCAGGAATCTTATTTATGTTTGCAGGCAAGCTAGTCCATTTGTTGAAAAATCCAGGTGCTTATTTATCCGTACTTGCAGTAGCGCCAGCTTTGTTCACTGTATCGCTGAGCGGTGCTTTTAGAGGATATTTTCAAGGTATGCAAAACATGACTCCCAGTGCAGTTTCTCAGGTAACGGAGCAAATCGCCAGAGTAGGTATAGGCTTTGTATTGGTATTTATATTTTTACCATTAGGATATACCCAGGCTGCGGCTGGAGCCATATTTGGAACAACAGTAGGAGGTCTTATTAGCTTTTTAACACTTTTATTTCTTTATAGGAAAAAGAAACCTGACATCTTAAGCGGTATTCGAGACTGCAAGGGATTGCCTTCAGAATCCACAGCAAGCATAATAAGCAAGATTATTAAGTTTTCTATACCTATCACCATTGGTGGAAGTATCATGCCGATAATGGGGCTTCTGGATGTCTTCATAGTAATGGATAGACTTCAGGCAGCAGGTTTTTCTCAAGCTATGTCAAATAGTCTCTATGGACAGTTGACAGGGATGGCTACTTCTTTTATAAATTTGCCTCAGGTATTCACCATCGCTTTGGCGGCTAGTCTCGTCCCGACGATATCACAATCCCTTGCACAAAATGATAAGGAAGGGGTTAAGAAAAAGTCAGAGTTAGGTATCAGAATAAGTCTTCTTATTGGATTGCCGGCTGCTATGGGGCTTTTTATATTAGCAGATCCAATCATGACAATGATTTATCCCAAAGAGTCTTATACATTGGGTATGGCTCTTAAATATCTAGCACCTTCCATTATATTCCTTACCCTTGTTCAGACTTTGACAGGAATACTTCAAGGTATGGGAAAACAAAATGTACCAGTAGTAAATATGATAATAGGAGCGGCTGTAAAGCTAGTAATAAGCTATTCCTTGACTTCAATACCTTCTATAAATATTAGGGGAGCAGCTTTAGGAACTGTTATTGGTTATGCAGTTTCAGCTATTTTAAATTTAAGATCCTTGGTAAAATATCAAAAGTCCAATATGAACTTCTTTAGAATTACCCTAAAGCCACTGGTAGCAACCATTGCTATGACAGCAACAGCATATTTTAGCTATAGATTCATATTTATTTCTACAATGAAAAATTCTTGGGCTACGTTGATCAGCATGTGTTTAGCTGCATTTATATATGCTATTGTGTTAATACTTATAAAGGGTGTTACGGAAGAAGAATTAGCTTTAGCCCCTGGAGGTAAGAGACTTTCAAGTACATTAAAGAAAAGAGGGTTTATAAAGTAAGCATGAAAAAGCAGTCAGTGAAAAAAGGTATTTTCATCATGACTTTGACGAATTTTATTAATAAATTTATAGGGGGAATATATAATATTGTCCTTGTGTATCTCCTCACCACCAAAGGTGTGGGTTTATTAAACAATGCCCTTAATATATATACCACTTTGGTAGTAGGTTTTACCACTGGCTTTTCAGCTGCTTTGGCAAAGATTATTTCGGAAAATATGTCCCTTGGAAGATATAAATATGCTCATAGGGTTTTTAAAATATCTTTTTATATATTTGTTGCAGTTGGAATACTTTCTGGAGTTTTAATGTATTTTATATCGATGTATATGGCTGTAGATTCAGACGTGCATTATAGCATATATGTTTTAATACCTGCCCTGTTTTTTGTGGCATTATCCACAATATTTCGTGGATATTTTCAGGGCATGAGATATATGACACCAATAGCAGTGGCTCAACTTGGAGATCAGCTGACAAAGATCATGATAGGAACAACGTTTGTCATTCATTTTATGCCAGATTTAAAGCTTGCTGCCTTTGGTGCAGCTGCTGGTTTTACATGTGGTACTTTCGTTTCTCTTTGTATCATGGTTTTCATGTATTTAAGTATTAGAAGAAATATTCATTTCAATATGGAATTCCAAAATAAAACGAATTCTTCAAATGAGCTAGTTAAAACAATTGTAAAGCAAACCTTAATGTATGCGATACCTATTTCATTGGGAGGGACAATCATACAGACCATAGGGATAGTGGATCAATTTATCATAAATAAGCTTTTGCCCATTATAGGATATGATTTAGAACAGGCAAAGGTGTTTTATGGTATATATACAGGGCAAGCGATGAAACTGATGGATATCCCGTCTATATTGACTGTTGCTGTTGCAGTAAACATGCTTCCTGCTATTTCTTCTGCATATGCAAGGAAAAGCTTTGGAGAAATAAAAGCAAAAACATTAAATGCCTATAGGCTTGTTTCGTTAATCGCAATACCAGCTGCTTTTGGTATGTCAACTCTTGCAAAACCTATCATAAGGTTTATTTTTAGAAGTGAAGGAAATGATATAGGTGGATTGATACTTCAAACACTGGCTCTAGCAGTAATTTTTATTTCATTTATTCAAATATCAACATCAGTACTACAAGGCTTAAGTAAAATATATTCTCCAATTAAAAATATTACAGTAGGCTTCATTGCTAAGATTGCTATTAGCTTGTTTATATTTAAGTTCCCAGAGCATCTAATAGCTATCATTGCAGGGGGGACAGTTGTATGCTATATGATTGCATCCATTTTGAATGTAAATGAAATAAAGAGACTTACAGGAATAAAAAATGAGGAATTTAGATTTATTTATATTACTATAATGAACTCCATAATCATGTCCATTTTTGTGGCATTATTCTATAATTATATGATAAAAATCATAATGAGCAACTCGATAGTGCTAGCACTTAGCATTATGTTTGGAATCGCTTTATATTTTACTTTATCATATGCTTTGAAAGTCATAAGACCAGAGGAAATAAATTTACTAAAAGCAAAAAATAGTAGATAAAGGAAGGAGCCTATAAATGAGTAAAATCATTGTTATTGGACTTGGACCAGGAGATCCAGGACAGCTCATGATAAATGCATTAGAGTTAATGAAGAATGCTTCAAGATTAATCTTAAGAACATCTATACATCCAAATGTGGATTACATAGACCAACAGGGAATCAAATACACAACTTGTGACGATTTATATAATATAGAGGAATCCTTTGATATATTGTACGACAAAATCAGCGATAGGGTAATTGAAGAAGCAAAAAAGTTTGGAGAAGTAGTATATGCAGTCCCTGGACATCCCCTTGTTGCAGAAAAAAGTGTACAATTGATTTTGCAAAAAGCTGTTGATGTAGTGGAGGTGGAGATATTACCTGCAATGAGCTTTATCGATGCAATATTATCTTCTCTTGCCATAGATCCAGTAAATGGACTAAAGATTCTGGATGGATTGAGTTTGGATACTCAAAAAGTGGATACAACATGCGGTAACATAATCACACAAGTATATGATAGGTATGTAGCCTCAGAAGTAAAATTGAAGCTTATGGACTATTATACAGATGACTATAAAATATGTATAATTAAAGCGGCAGGTGTAAGGGGCATTGAAAGAATAGAATATATCAGTCTCCATGAACTTGATAGAATAGAGTGGGTTGATTATCTGACAAGCCTTTATGTGCCACCAGCCCACCAAGGTGCAAGGTTCAAAAACTTTGATGATCTGATAAATATAATGGGAAGGCTCAGGGCGGAAGATGGGTGCCCTTGGGACAAAGAGCAGACTCATGAAACATTAAAGCAATACCTTTTAGAAGAAAGCTATGAAGTTTTGGATGCCATAGAAAAAGAAGACATAGACCTTCTGGTAGAAGAGCTTGGAGATTTATTGCTTCAGGTAGTATTTCATGCACAGATAGGCAAAGAGGAAGGAACCTTTGATATTAGGGATGTTTCAAATAGCATTGTTGAAAAGCTTACAGTAAGGCATCCTCATGTGTTTGGTGACGTAGTTGTTTCTTCTGAAAGTGGTGCATTGCAGAGCTGGGAAGCTTCGAAGAGAAAGATGAAAGGCATTGATAACTATACACAGACATTAGAGGATATACCTCAAAATATGCCTGCTTTAATGAGAAGCTATAAGGTTGGACAAAAGGCAGCCTTGTCCGGTTTTGATTGGGATATTGTAGATGATGCATTCGCAAAGGTTGAAGAGGAAATTATTGAGCTAAAAGAGGTATATAAAACGGATAATAAAGACAAAATAGAAGAAGAAATTGGTGATTTGATTTTTGCAGTAGTTAATGTAGCTAGGTTTTTGAAAATACAGCCTGAACTTGCACTTAAATTTACTACAGAAAAGTTTATAAGGAGGTTTAGATATATAGAAGAAACCGCAGCACAAAAACATAGAAAAATGAATGAAATGACCTTAAAAGAGATGGATCAACTATGGGAAGAGGCAAAAAATAAAGAAATTATCAAAAAATAATAAAAAATATCATAAAAAAGAAGGATTTTTGGTAATTGCAGAGAATATGCTAATAGTATTTATTGCATGATTAAACAATATTAGGAGGGTATAATATGAATAAAGCAGAACTTATAACAAGCATGGCTGAGAAAAGCGAATTGACAAAGAAGGATGCTGAAAAGGCGCTAAAGGCATTTATGGAAAGTGTACAAGATTCACTTGGAAAAGGTGAAAAAGTTCAATTAGTTGGCTTTGGTACATATGAAGTAAAAGAAAGAGCAGCTAGAGTTGGAAGAAACCCAAAGACAAGAGAAGAAATACAAATTCCAGCATCAAAAGTTCCAGTTTTCAAAGCTGGCAAAGATCTTAAGGATCTAGTAAACAAATAGTAAATACAATTACTAAGAAATCAGGTCTTTGACCTGATTTCTTTTTTTGAAAAGGAGGAGAAACATGAGGCTTGATAAATATCTCAAAAACTCCAGAATCATAAAAAGAAGAACTGTAGCCAAGGATGCTTGCCAAGGCGATAAAGTATATATTAATGGAAAACTTGCAAAGCCAAGTTCGGATGTTGGAATTGGTGATAAATTAGAAATCGTTTTCGGAGAAAAGACTGTAAAAGTTGAAGTAATGGATATATCTGATAAAGCAACAAAGGAAGCCGCCAAAGAGATGTACAAAATAATAGAAGATTAAGGCATTTTCAAAACCTTCTTGCATATAAATATTTATAGATTAAAACACATGCTATGACTTTTGATCTATTTAATAAATATACAAGGAGGTTTTTTTATGGATGAAAAGAAGGTTGTGAAATCAAAACCTCACAATATAAACATAGAAGGCAGAGAGAAGCTCCAAATATCCGGAGTAGTTGAAGTTGGAAGTTTTAATGATAATACCATAAGTCTTGATACTGAATTAGGTGGATTAATAATAAAGGGTGTTAATCTGCATATAAGCAAATTGAATGTAGATGATGGTAATTTAATGATTGAAGGATATATGGTCTCTTGTATATATAGTGACAAAATGGAAAGCTCTAAAGATGGTAGTTTTTTAAGCAGAATTTTTAAATAGTGGTGACTTTATTCATGGCAAAAACCGTTCTTTATGGAGGAATCCTATGGAGACAGTAAAATATCAAATTTTTGTTTTTTTATATACGATATATGGTGGAATAATCATTGGTATTTCATATGATATATATATAGTGATGAAAGGAAAAAGAAGGAAGGATAAAGCTATCACATCATTTTGGGATGTAATATTTTTAATGCTTATTCTGTTTATCTGCCTTTGGGCTATTTTTTCTAGTAATTATGGGGATCGAAGATTTTATGCTTTTATAGGGTTTGTTGTAGGATTTGTGCTCTATGAAAAGATATTGGGCAAGTTTGGTATGTATTTATTTAATACAGTCAGAAAAAGTATAGTAAGATTTTTTACCACTACAAATCATTTGATATTATTGCCTTTTAGATTCATTTATAATATTTTATGGTATCCAGTATTAAAAATAGTCAGGAAAGTTAAATTTTTTTTAAAAAGGTTCAAGAAGCTGTGTAGAGTGCCGAAGACTTTAATAGGAGATACGAAAAAGTACTATAAGCTTATTATTAAGAAGCAAATAAAAAAATAAGGAATAGAAGGGTTTTGAATATTGACTGTCGAATATGCAAGGTAAGAAAATATACTGAAGATGGAGTAGCTTTTATGAAGAAGAATTCTAAAAAAAGAAAGTTTAAAATAAAAGGCATATTAATCATGTGCTTCATTATGTATGCAGCTTATGCATTAATAAATCAGCAATTAATGATACATAAACTTTCAAAAGTGCAAGAACAAAAGATGGAGCAAATAAATAATGTCATTAGCGATAATGAGAAACTTAAACAGATGATTAAGACTTCAAACAGCGATGAGTATATAGAAAGAATGGCCAGAGAGCAGCTTGGATTGGTGAAACCCGGTGAAAAGGTATACATAGACACGAATACCCAAGACAATGCCAAATAACTTTTTTATATTTATTGGAAGATGCCTACTGAAAGTTATTGACATGCCTTTATTTTTATAATAATATATCCATAGCAATCGTATGCAAATTGAAGGAGGAGTATATTTAGTATGCCTATTGAGGAAGGTAAAGTAGTTGAAGGTATTGTATCCAGTATAACAAATTTTGGAGCTTTCATTCAACTATCCGGGGGGAAAACTGGTCTAGTGCATATCTCGGAAATTGCAGACACATTTGTAAAAGACATAAAAAACTATATAACAGAAAAAGAAAAAGTTAAAGTTAAAGTATTATCTGTAGAAAAGAATGGTAAAATCAATTTATCAATAAAACAGGCACAGGAGATTAAAAAAACAGCTAGGCCTATTGATATTGATTGGCAACAAGAAGCGAGAAAGCAGCAAGGAAGTTCTTTTGAAGATAGACTTGCTAAATTCATGAAGGATAGTGATGAAAAGATATCGCAGCTTAAAAAGAGCACCGACTCAAAAAGAGGCGGAGGCGGTTATAGCAGAAAAGGCGATTTTCAATAATATAAAAGAATTTTGAATGGTTCATAATTCTTGCTGGTACTTCCTATATGAGATATATAAAGCTTATAATTAATTTGTTTTTTAGGCAATACTGTCAGGATAACTGGCAGTATTGTTTTTTCAAATATTCTAAAAAGGATATTTGAAAAGCATAGAAGAAAGATAAGGAGA
>JAUQXG010000016.1 GCA_030834765.1 Lutispora sp. | reverse complement strand
TAGGCGGTTTTGTAATGAATAGGATGTGGCCTATACCTATGGTGATACTTACTGCTGCTATTCAATTATCTTTAGGAGATGGATCGGTGAATATGCCTGATTGGTGGCCTATTATGAAACATTCAGCTGCTTTGATAAATGGCAATAACCTGGCATATATCATTACGCCAATTCCTGTTATTTTAGGATATGGAGACATGGCAATTACCAGCACCCCTGAAGCTAGATGCAAGAGCACAGCCATGCGATTATCTATATACAGTATCTTATTGATTTTGATTTCTGTTTTATCTTCAAGAGTGTATTTTCTACAATATATAGCTGTGATTTTTGCACCTGTTGCCCATGAGTTTATTATATTACTAGGTAAGAATGAAGAAGAAAAAGGAGAAGCATTTTTCAAAGCAAGCGATATCGGTCTTAAAGTATTATATTGCTTGAAGAATACGCCTGCTTATGTGATGAAGCTTGAGCCAGGTGATACGATCTTAAAGGTGAATAACAATAAGGTAGAAAGTGAAACACAGCTTGCTGAATTTCTTTATACAAGGCCATCCTTTATTTGGATGGATATACTGAAGCATAATGGAGAAAAGAAAATAGCAGAGTATAAGGATTATCAGAATGGTGTCAGGAGTCTGGGAGCGTTGGTAGTTCCAAAAAACTCAGAGTTGTATTTTGAAATAAGTGAAGGCAGGGGACCAATAAATAAATTAATTGGTTTCATCAAAAATAAGTTTAAATAGTAAATAAAAGTTCTAGCCAGTGGCTAGGACTTTTATTTTGGGAAAATCTAGTATATGAATATATTATTATGTCGAAAAAAAACTATGATATAATGAATTGTATATCGCTCAAGTCAATTGACAGGTTATTATTACATTGATATAATAAATTACGAACAGATGTTCTTATGATAAATGGAGAGATGAAATTTGAAAAGGCTATGGGCTTTTTCAATTCTATTTTTGCGCAGAACCGCATGATATACGGCAGATGCAAGGGAGAGGAAATATGGGAGAATTTAAGCTGGTTTCAGAATATAAGCCTACAGGGGATCAACCTGAGGCAATCAGAAAACTTGTAAATGAAATAGAGTCAGAGAAACAGTTTTCTACACTTCTTGGTGTGACAGGCTCTGGTAAAACTTTTACAATTGCAAATGTAATACAGCAGGTACAAAGACCAACTTTGGTGTTGGCCCATAATAAGACTTTAGCAGGACAATTATGTGCTGAGTTTAAGGAATTTTTTCCTGATAACGCAGTTGAATATTTTGTAAGTTACTATGATTATTATCAGCCTGAAGCCTATGTGGTACGCAGCGATACTTTTATAGAAAAGGATGCTTCGGTCAATGATGAAATAGATAAACTGAGACACTCGGCTACAGCAGCATTGCTTGAAAGAAGAGATGTCATCATTGTAGCAAGTGTTTCTTGCATATACGGGTTAGGTGACCCGGAGGATTACAGAACATTGATGCTGTCACTAAGAAAAGGGATGCATAAGGATAGAGATGAGGTTTTAAAAAAGCTGGTAGAGATACAATATGAAAGAAACGATATAAACTTTGTCAGAGCAACATTTAGAGTGCGAGGAGATGTAGTTGATATATTTCCAGTTTCATCCACTGACAAAGCTCTTCGAATAGAATTCTTTGGAGATGAAATCGATAGAATATTTGAAATAGAATCCTTGACAGGTAAGATTGTAGGAGAAAGACAGCATGTTTCCATTTATCCTGCATCTCACTATGCAACGACTTCAGAAAAGCTAGAGATTGCCATAGCCAGAATAGAAGAGGAGCTTGCAGAGCGGGTAAAATTTCTAAAAGATGAAGATAAGCTTTTAGAAGCTCAGAGGCTTTCTCAAAGAACCAATTACGATATTGAAATGATGAGAGAACTTGGATATTGCAATGGAATAGAAAACTATTCACGAGTGATCAGTGGAAGAGAACCAGGTACCTCTCCCTTTACGCTTATTGATTTCTTTCCCAAAGACTTTTTACTAGTAGTAGATGAATCTCATGTAACACTACCTCAAGTAAGAGGAATGTTTGCAGGGGACAGAGCGAGGAAAGAATCTTTGGTTGAATATGGATTTAGATTGCCTTCTGCATATGATAATAGACCATTAAATTTTCCAGAGTTTGAAAAGAAGATCAATCAAGCGATAT
>JAUQXG010000001.1 GCA_030834765.1 Lutispora sp. | reverse complement strand
ATTTATATTAGTTGCGGCTGGAAGCTTATTCTCTTGGGCTATATCCTATGCTAGAATACCACAAATGATAACTGAGGCAGTATTGGGAACAGACCCTTCGGCAATAAAGGTTCTAATAACTGTAACTATATTTTTCTATATAGCAGGAATGTTTGTGGATTCAATTGTGGCCATTGTAATTTTAGCACCTATATTCTTTCCTTTAGCTATGCAAGCAGGAATCCATCCAATTCATTTAGGAATCGTAGTTACGCTGCAAGCTGCTATTGCATCTATAAGCCCGCCTTTTGGGTGCAATATATTCACCGCTTGCGCAATATTTAATAGGCCTTTTCTTATGGTTATAAAAAGATTACCGGCTTACTTAATCATGTTAATTATTATTTCAGCCTTGGTTATCATTTTTCCTCAGCTTTCTTTAGCGCTAGTATCGTAAAACAAGGAGTGTAAGGTATGAATGATCTAAAAAAAGAGATTCAAGTGTTAGAAGAAGAACTAATAAGCCTTCGAAGAGATTTTCATATGCATCCGGAATTAGGATATGAAGAAGTTAGAACTTCCCAAATTGTGTATGAATATCTTTCTGAGCTTGGATTAGAAGTAAAAAAGGTTGCAAAAACTGGCGTGGTTGGGCTGTTAAGGGGTAGTGAGCCTGGGAAAACCGTAATGCTTAGAGCGGATCTTGATGCCATACCCCAAAGTGAGAAAACAAGCCTACCATTTAAATCTATAAATGAAGGGGTAATGCATGCTTGTGGGCATGATGGGCATACGTCGATGCTGATGATAGCTGCAAAGATATTAACAAGATATAAAGAGCATATAAAGGGAAACATCAAATTTGTATTCCAGCCAAATGAAGAGGAGGCAGGGGCTCTGGATATGATAAAGGAAGGAGTTCTTGAAAATCCTAAAGTGGATGCAGCCTTTGGAATACACCTTTGGACACCTTTGAAAAGTGGAGAGATTGGGCTGGCTGAAGGCCCTGTAATGGCAGCTTTAGAAGAATTTGAATTAGAAGTAATAGGGAAAGCTGGACATACTGGCTCACCTCATACAGCAATAGACCCAATATTAGCATCCACAAATATTATTCAAAGCTTACAATCTATTCAAACGAGAGAAATTGATCCATTATTCCCTATCGCAATTATGATAGGTAAGATAAATGGTGGTACTGGACGCAATATCATCGCAGATAAGGTTGAAATCGGCGGTACCATAAGATTCCTTTTTAAAGATGAGGAAGAGGGGAAAAGAGTATTGCTAGAAAAGTTTGAAAGGGTGATAAATGGAGTATGTAAAGCAATGAATGTTGAATACAGCCTTAAATTTATACCGAGTAATCCATCGCTGCAAAACAATGGGAAGATGATGAATTATGTAAGAAAAGCTGCAATAGAGACATTTGGTGTAAATGGCAACCTTGTGGAATACAGAAGTATGGCAGGGGAAGACTTTGCAGAATTTTCTCAAAGGGTCCCAAGTTTATTCTACTTTATTGGAAATGGCAATGAAGAAAAAGGAACAACTTATCCTCACCATCATCCGATGTTTGATATAGATGAGGATACTCTTAAATTTGGTGTAGAAATGCATGTGAGAACTGCCCTGGATTTTTTGAATGATTAAAAATTAGGAGGCGTATTTGATGAAAAAGATTATAATTTGTGGGATGGTTTTGGTATTAGCGATGGCTATGCTTGTAGGTTGTGCAGCTCCGGCGGCACCTGCTGCGCAGACACAAGAGAAATACAATTGGAGATTGGCTCATGAAGAAGGAAATGGCAGTGTGCAGGATGTTTATGCGAAAAGGTTCAAAGAAGTTCTTGAAGCAAAGTCCGGTGGGAAAATCAATATTGATATTTATCCAGTTGGACAAATTGGAGATGCTACGCAACAGTGTGAATTATTACAAAATGGCGGTTTAGAATTTGGTATTATATCACCAGGTAACACAGGTACAATCGTTCCAGAAAACCAATTATTTTCCTTGCATTTCTTATTTTCAGAAGATATGAACAAAAATAAAGAAATTTTTAAAACAAGTAAAGCATTAAATGAAGATTTAACCGCTAAGTACTTAGAAAAAGATATTAAGGTTTTGTCATACTGGACTGAAGGCGCAATGGAGTGGACAACGAATAAAAAGGCTACTACCCCAGATGAATGGAAAGGGTTAAAGATGAGGACGATGCCTTCTCCTATGATTGTTGCATCTTATCAAGCATATGGAGCGAATCCTACTCCACTTCCATACATGGAGGTTTATAGCGGACTACAGCTTAACATGATAGAAGGGCAAGAAAATCCACTATTTGCTATAGAAGAAATGAAATTCTATGAAGTTCAGAAATATTTGACCTTAGGAAGCTCAAGCTTATATGTTACTACAACTGCTGTAAATCCTAAATTCTTCGAAGGATTACCAAAAGATATTCAGCAAATGATATTAGATACAGTAGAAGAATTAAGAGATGAATCTTTTGATATACAAGAAAAATTAAATAGCGCAGCTTTAGATAAAATCAAAGCAAAAAGCAGTATCGCTATAGACGTGTTGACTCCAGAACAAAGAGAAGTATTTAGAGAAGCAAGCAAAAAAGCCTATGGAGACTATGTAAAGATGGTAGGGGCTTCTGGAGAAACAATATTAAATAAGCTTATTGAAGAAGTGAAGGCTATTGAATCAAAATAGTAAGGCATAGAAATAGAAAAAGGGATATAACAAAGCTTTATTTTGTTATATCCCCTTTAGAGCTTAGAATATATGGTAAAATATTACTTATATGAATGGCTAGGAGGTGTATTATGCTAAGCAATGTGATAGCTTATCGGCATGAAAATTTATGCAGTGTGGTAGTTGATTATATAAAAGAAGCAATTTTAGAAGGTATATATAGAGAAGGAGACCGCATTCTAGAAACAGAGGTTGCAGAGACGTTGGGCATTAGCAGGGCTCCGGTAAGAGAAGGCATTAAAGAACTGGAGAAAGAAGGTATATTAACCATTATACCGCGTAAAGGGACTTTTATGACGAAGTTTACTATTGAAGACATCAAAGAGGTTTTTGATATTAGACTGTTGTTGGAAAGTGATATTTTGGAGATTTTGATTAACGAAAATAAATTAACAGAAAAAGACTTCGATGCATTGAAAATCATCGTAAAGAATATGGTTGGGATTGTCAATAGCACTGGGGAGTTAATCAAAAAGACAATTATGCTTAATGGTAAGGATATGGAGTTTCATAGATATTTATGGAAGAAATCAGGGAGCAAAAGAAGAGTTGAAATTCTAGAACGGCTATATTTTCAATTAAGGATAGCTATGATGTATGATACAAATGAGACTGGTGACTTGCTCATCACGGCCACCGATCATTATGATATCATTAAACATCTGAATAGTAAGGATTTAGAGAAATGCAAAGAATCTTTGAGAGATCATATTATATCATACAAAGAAGGAAAGTTTTAGAATAAAATCACTTGGACATCTTCTTAACAGATGTTAAAGAGAACAAAGAGGCTTTGTGAATAAAGCAGCAAATAAAGTTAGAATTATATTCCTATATTAAGAATAATTTGTGTACGGGTCAAAAATAAATTTGACTCGTTTTATTTATTTGTATGGATAAATTTAGACTGAATTCTGGAATAAGGCCGATAAATCCTTCGTGGCACAATGGGTTGCAGAAGGAGGTCAATAATCAATATGTTCTATATATAGAAAGATATTCTTAAATGTAGAAAAAACTATTGCGTTGTTCTCCTAAATATTATACAATGTTCTCAAAGAGGTACAGTATATTATTAAAAGATAGGGGGACATTTATATGCCAATAGAAAACATGGAAAAATTCATCGAAGAAAAAACAAATTTTCCG
>JAUQXG010000214.1 GCA_030834765.1 Lutispora sp. | reverse complement strand
CAGCTTGAATTGCTACTGATAGCTCTGGAATAACACAATTAATAAGCCTATACTTGCCGTTATAGCCTTTTTCAGGCGCATTAATATTGCACGTTATAGTAAACCTTGGACTCTTGGGAATTCTTATGCCTCTCTTTAAAGAGCTGCTGCCATAGGTTGTTTTTATAACATTAAGATTCATAAAACCCTTCTTAAGCTTACCTTCAATCTTTATTTCGCCATCAAGGATTTTTGCAATCCTCTCATTTTGTTCTAAATAATCTTCCGTCTCATTTTTTATACTAAATTCTGTCTCTTGAAACTCTCCAGCAAGCTCAGGCCCATTTGCACCAATTATTGTAGTGGAACAATCAAAACCTTGAATAGGATCTCTATCGCTCATCCTTTTCACCATCCTTAACCTTTTTCTCTTCTGACTTTACAATAGCCTTTTGTTTCTTTTTCTCATCTTTCTTGATGAGATTAACAGGGCAAACAGGTATACATACACCACAGCCTATACACTTTTCGACTTCAATTACTGCTGCTTTTTTTATCTGGATAGCTTTTACGGGACATACATCCTTGCATATCCCGCATCCAGGGCAACCTTCTAAAATTTTATACATAGCGTTTCACCCCTTATTACTAATTTCCAATGTAACGTTCAACGCTGTGATCAACATAGTCAGCTGCAAATATTGGTCGAACTCTTACTCTTGTGTTTAATATTCTTGCTGCTATCGTTTCAGGAGTATTATTTGTATCATCACAAACTGTAGGTTTGTAATCATATATTCTTCCTTGAATCTTCTTATTTTCAAGTATTAAGTCAATTTGAGTCGCTACTGCATCCCTATTTTCAGAAGTATTATCCTCTGATTTAACCCATTGAGTAGCATCATAAACTTCCATTTCAATTTCATCAAATACACGACGAATATTTGTTTGATTCCAAGAAGGATCACTTGATATAGAAACACCATTCTTAATCCTAAAGCCTCTGTTTGGTTCTAGCGCAATAGGGCTTATCTTTGCTAATGTTAGTGCTTTAATATCTGTATCAAACAAATCAACATCTTGAGATATAATACCGTTTATAGGCTTATTAGATGGAGACTTATTACTGTTTAGTGTAGCTAGTCTGCCAGCATAAAATCCGTCTGAGGCAATATAATCACCAGGTATGTCCGAAAGCTCATTCCAAGGATATGCGAAGACCCCACGCTTGGAATCAATGCTAGTCATCAAAGCTACTGCATCATCTACATTAGTACCTTTAGGAGCATTTAATATCGGAATCCTTAGACCATAAGCGACAACCATATTAGCTGCATGGGTTATAAGCGCATTATTTATAGTTAATGAACTCTGCTGAGCACATAGAACAATTGCCACTCTTATTGTTTCAAGCAGCTTAAGTCCTGTTCTTTTACCTGCTACTATTGAGCCTACATAATCTGTATCCTGAGTTGTAGCACCATTATTCCCCCCAGATAAAAGAGTTGCGGCTATAACCTTTGGTATAGTAGTGGCAGCCTCAACCTTTGCAGCTGTGATATACTTTGAACTTATAGAATTTACAGTGTTTAAAGTTAAGTTATCAAATTCTTCTGTTTTTGTACCACTAATAACAATCAGCTTAAAGGTTTCTTCTATACTACCAGCAACTACAGCTACTTTAACTGTGTTTCCCCACGTGCCAGGAGTCAAAGCTTTTACTTCAACCACATCAGCATTAGCATCATCTTTAAGCTTTAAGGATGCTTCTTTAATTGATTCTCCACCAATGCGAACAACTTTAAAATCATTAGCCCCTTGTGCCATAGCAGCAAGTATAGATTTATATCCAGTTAAGTCCTTATCATAACCGCCGAAAATCTCAACTAATTTGTCAAAACCTCCTATAGTTGCAATCTTATTAACGGGACCTTTTTCAAAGGTTCCAACTACACCTATTATTGATAAACTTACACCTGCTGGGGTACTAGGAGTTGTATCAACTTCAATAATTTCTACTCTTGGGACAATATATTCAGGCATTATATCACTCCTTTTCAACCTGATTATTTATTTCATCAATTGGAACTGGTAAAACGGATCTCTTTTTGTCTTGATAAAATGTAACCAATAGTTGAATAATTGCTGCATGCCAAAGCATCGTATCTGAAGCATCGGCATAAATATATTCAATCTCATCTCTGGTTGAAGATGCTATTGTTCCTGAAAGTATAGAGTTTTCATTCATGCAATATCTTATAGAATCTGCAAGCTGTCTAACTCTTTTCTCACCTAATTCAGGATCTGCTTCTTGTACATAGGCATAAATAAAGATCATAGCATCTGCCTGATCCTTACTGTTTGTATATGTACTATATTTAGCTTTTTCACAACCAACACTGATGCTGGTGCCTATATCAGGAAGTATTCCGTTAACCTTGTGATACTGTAAAACTTCCGAAAGCTCAGAATCAACCTCTAGCAGTTCAACTATTTTATCAATAACATCATCTATTTTCATGGGCTGCCTCCAACATGTTTTTCTTTACCTGATCAATTATTAACCTGTTTTCCTTATCTGTAATCATAAGATACGGTCTTGCAGGTATTGTAACTTTTTTTACCTTAATTACTCTGCCTCCACCAACAGGAATTGCTAGGTACATGGCTTTTTTAGGAGTTATGATACCTCCAAATTGATGCATTTTAGCATATATCCTATTAGAACCAACAAGAACTTTTGTGTTATCCGAATCACCAGTTATAGATCTCTTTAAATCTCCTGACCCATGAAGTATTTTATCGCTAGAGCTATTATTGAAGATACTAGCTTTAGTCCTTTCAAAAGCTTCTATACTTCTCTTTTTTTTATTGACTGAAGAATTATATAAAAGCTGCTGGCCTCTTTTTGTATTCCTAAAATAATTATCAACAGCCATCTGCCCCCGGGTTTTATTTGTCAGTTCACTTCTTGATTTCCACCTTGGGCGACCTTCCTGTTCAAAATTATCTGTTACTCCACCAACAATGATATTCTTTATATCTCTTAGCATAGGACGTATGTCT
>JAUQXG010000213.1 GCA_030834765.1 Lutispora sp. | reverse complement strand
AGGAGGAAAAACAATGGCATTTTCAAAGGATATGACAATCGCTGAAGTTTTGAGGGCAAACCCAAAAACAGCTGAGATATTTATGAGATATGGTATGCACTGCCTATCATGCCCAGGAGCTACAGGCGAGTCTGTTGAGCAGGCGGCTATGGTTCATGGTTTTGATGCAGATCAACTATTAAAAGATCTTAATAGTATTGAATAAATAAAATTAAATAAGATAAGTAAAAAAAATGTCAGACTTTTCAGCCTGACATTTTACTTGTTTTATTTACTGTTTCTGAATTCAGCCATACAACTAGGACAGATATTCTTTCCTTTGTATTGAGCAACATCTTTGGCATTGCCGCAGAAAATGCAAGCTGGCTCATACTTTTTAAGTATTATATGTTCACCATCAACATAGATCTCTAGAGCATCTTTTTCCTCTATGTTTAGTGTTCTTCTTAATTCAATTGGAATTACGACTCTTCCTAGTTCGTCAACTTTTCTAACAATTCCTGTTGATTTCATTTTCGTTCCCCTTTCTTTATTATACAAATTTCGACAAATTAATCACTAATTAAATGTTAACAGATATACCATTTAAAGTCAACCCATTTTTGACTAAATAATGTAGTAAAATGCATATATATGACAAAGAAATATTTGGTTAAACAATTAATCTGGGAGAACATTCCGATTAGCCATTTTATATAACATAAACTAAAGTATAATTATAAATGACATAGAGAGATGCTAAATATTGATAAAATTTGATGAATATTCATTTTATTTACCTAAAGTTTATTGTATAATTAAATAAAACATAATTAACAAAGTTTTCCTATCAAGATTCATCTGAGAATTGACTAGGTGTAAGGGGAGCGAAGCCTATGAAAAGTCTGAATAATAGAATAATGATATATATATCTGTTCTACTATTAACCGTATTCGTGTGCCTTGGCATCATAATCAATGTGTTTTCTTCAAAAGCAATGGTGGAAAATGCCAGAGATTATATGATGCAATCGGCGGCTCAAGGAGCCCATATAGTAGAAAGTAGGCTGATGAATCAGTTAAGCATATTAGAGCATTTGGCATCCATGAAGAGTATAAATGATATACAGATTCCCTTAGATAAGAAATTAGAAATCCTTAATGAAGAAAGTCATAGAGAAGGTCATATCATGATGGCCATTTCAGATAAAGAAGGCAATTCTACCTCTACTAATGGCATCACCCTTAATATAAAGGATAGAGACTATTTTCAGAAAGCTTTAAGCGGTGAAGCGGTAGTATCTGATCCAATAGTAAGCAAAGAAGATCGGACTCTCGTAATAGTTTATGCAGTTCCAATAAAACAGAATCATGAAGTAACTGGCGTATTAATGACTCTTCGAAATGGAGATGAACTTAGCAATATTTCCAATGATATTTTATTGCATAAAACAGGAAGGGCCTTTATGATAAACAATAAAGGGACAACCATAGCTCATTCAAATAAAGATCTTGTATTTAATATGGATAACGATTTTGAAAATATAAAAAAAGATGCTAGCTTAGCAGACCTAGTTGCTTTAGAGAAGCGTATGACTAAGGGAGAAACGGGATTTGGAACCTATACATATAATGGAGAAAAGAAGTGTTTAGCTTTTTATCCAGTGGCAGGAACCGATTGGTCTTTAGCTGTAGCAGTTAGGTACGAAGAAATATTGGAAAATCTAAATTCCTTGAACTCCCATCTAAGAGAAGCATACATTGCATTGATTATACTTTTTCTTGCACTTGCAATGTTTGTATCCAACAAAATTTCAAACCCTATAAAAAGTGCGGCAAAGCATTTGGACTCCATTGCTGCAGGAGACTATTCCCTTACAGTACCAGATATATACATCAAGAAAAAGGATGAAATTGGAATTCTTGCTCGAGCCATAGATTATATGCAAAAAACCATAAGAGAGCTTATATATAATCTCAATGAAAAGAATAAAGAAATGCAGATACAGAGAGATGAGATAGAAGCATTGTATGAAGAAACTACAGCTATGCATGAGGATGTTACGCAAAAGAATACGGAGATCATATTCCAAAAAGAAGAGATAACCTCATTGTATGAAGAAACAATAGCAATGAATGATGAATTGAATAATTTGTTTGATAAATTGAAGATTAATTATCTTAATACAGTTACATCCATGGCAAAAGCCATAGAAGCGAAGGACAGCTATACAGGAGGGCATTGTCAGAGAGTTACAGAATATTCTCTGGCTATAGCTAAAAGTATGGGAATGCAGGAAGATGAAATGACAATACTTGAGTTTGCAGCGCAGCTCCATGATATAGGGAAAATAGCAATTGATTCTGCTATACTTAATAAGGAAGGCAAGCTCACAGAAGAGGAATATAGGATCGTACAGACTCACCCTAAGGTAGGATTTGATATCGTGGCAGGGCAAGAGTTTTTATATAGAAGTGGCATCGTCATATTTCAACATCATGAGAGAGTGGATGGAAAAGGTTATCCCAGCGGAGCGATGGGTGATGAAATAGATGAGTTGGCCAAGATTATGGCAATTACTGATTCTTATGATGCTATGACAAGCAGTAGACCTTATAGAAAAGTACCACTTACAAAAGCAGAAGCTATTGTAGAACTTAAAAAGAATAAGGCCAGTCAGTTTGATGAGCAAATCACAGATCATTTTATTAGACTTTTGGAAGAAGGCACAATTGACTAAAAACAAGGAGATTTAATATGGAAATTGAAATAAGGAGCTTCACGAAGGCAGATGCCGAGGCAGCATCTCATATCATAGAGAGGAATTTAATAGAGATAAATTCCAGGGACTATCCTGAAAAGGTAATAGGTTTTATGAAAAGCTTCTATACACCTGAGTATTTAATGGATGCCATGGAGAAGAGATATATGATTGTAGCTCTTGACCAAAGAGAAGTCATAGGAATATCAGCTTTAGAGGACAATGTAATTTACACTGTTTTTGTTCATCCGGATTATCATGGAAAGGGCATAGGAGTAATGTTGATGAGAGAAATTGAAAGCTATGCTTTAAATGCGGGTATAGATTCAGTAATCCTTTATGCAAGCTTGAGTGCATATGAATTTTATTTAAAACTTAACTATAAAAAAATGAATATAGAAGATGATGAAAACTTTGGGAAAGCGTATAGAATGGAAAAAACACTAATATAGTAATAATAGAGTAATCATTTTTATTATATTAGTCTTGACTAAGGTACAAATATAAAATATAATCTAGAAGGTTATTAAATTAATAATCTTTGTTCCATAAGGGAGTAGTTGGTGCATTTTTATGCACGGCATAGTCAACATACTGATAATTTATATGTGATTAAGGCATCAGAAAGAAAATAACAAGTCAAAGATGCCTAGCATATTTAATATTATCTGGCTTTGTCTTAAACAATGAGACTTATGTATAGTGAATTTGCTATACATAAGTCTTTTATTTTTAGAAAAGCTAAGCTATGTGGAAGAAAATAATAAGTCAAAGATGCCCTGAATATTTTGTGCCATATGACAATATAACGAAAGGGGAATAATGATGAGTATAGCTTCGATTTTACTTATAGGTGTGGGTCTATCTATGGATGCCTTTGCCATTGCAATAACATGTGGAATAATCATAAAAGGGTTAAGGGTTAGCAATGTATTAAAGGTAGGGATTTTCTTTGGGTTAGCTCAAGCTATCATGCCTTTGATTGGATGGATAGCAGGATACAGCTTTAGTGATTACATCGTAAGAGTAGATCACTGGATAGCCTTTGGGCTCATGGTCATTATTGGCGGAAAGATGCTTCATGAAGCATCAAAAGGTGAATGCGAAACAGGAGGATTTGATCCTCTGGATAATAAGACTCTTTTAGTATTAGCAATAGCTACTAGTGTGGATGCTTTAGCTGTTGGAATAAGCTTTGCATTCTTAAAAGTAAATATATACAGTGCAATCACTATAATCGGTATTATAACCTTTGTAATATGCACTTTAGGTGTAATACTAGGCAAACAATTCGGATGTCTTTTAAAAAACAAAGCCCAATTTCTAGGAGGCGCAGTCCTCATATTCATGGGCTTCAAAATTCTTAACGAGCATATGAATCTGACTTCTTACATATCAGCAATATTCAAATAATCTCCGTAGTCCTATTTGGGCTGCGGAGATCTTTTTTAGGGTCTAGCTCTGAATCTTAGGTATTTGTAAAAGCAATATTAATTGAGCATATAAATTTATCTTTGTCCTGCCTGAAGGGAGACATATATCAAAGCTCATCCTCAAAAATCTCCATAGATTATTTTTTTTCATTATAGTATCATATAAATAAAAATATATTGAAATGAGGGATAGCATGTTTAATGAAATGAGACGAAAAGATAGACAAATTGAAACGGAAGCGGCATTAGAAGTCTTAAAAAATGGCGAGTATGGAGTACTTTCTACTGTTGGAGAAAATGGGTATGCATATGGAATTCCTCTTAGCTATACATATAGCGATAATAAAATATACTTTCATGGTGCAAAAGAAGGCACAAAGCTCAGTAATATGAGGTTTAATAATAAGGTTTCATTTTGTGTGATCGGAAAAACAGAAGTATTACCTTGTAAATTTAGTACAAACTATGAAAGTGTAATTGTATTTGGGGATGCCTTTGAGATAGAAGGAGAAGAAAAAATGAAAAGTCTTTTAGATCTGGTAAAAAAATATTCTGAAGGCTTCATCCCAGAAGGAGAAAAATATTTACAGGCAGCTGCTCATGAAACAACAGTAATACGAATTGATATTAAACATTTAACTGGAAAAGCTAGAAGATAGAAAGGCTTACCCAAAAGTAGTATAGAGGTGCGAAGTTTATTGAACAGTGAATTTTCTATAAGGATACCCTTTGAAGTAGAACGAATCATTGAAGTATTAAAATCGAGAGGCCATCAAGGATATATTGTAGGGGGATGTGTCCGGGACAGCATTATGGGTAGAATACCAAATGACTGGGATATAACAACAGATGCAGAGCCCCTTCAAATGATGGATTATTTTTCTTGTTTTGAAAATGTGATACCTACAGGCATAAAACATGGTACCATTACTGTTGTAGTAAATGGAAAGAGCTTTGAAGTGACTACCTTTAGAGTGGATGGCCAATATTCAGATCATAGAAGACCAGATTATGTTGTTTTTACAAAAACATTAAAGGCGGATTTATCAAGACGGGATTTTACCATAAATTCTATGGCATATAATGCTGAAATAGGCTTGATAGATTATTTTCATGGGCTACAGGATATAAAAAAGTGTGAGGTAGGATGTGTAGGAAACGCTGATGAGAGGTTTAAGGAAGATGCACTTAGAATGCTCAGGGCAGTGAGATTTGCAGCTCAATTAGGTTTTAAAATAAACCAAGAGACAAAGACAGCAATATTAAGAAATAATCATTTAATTAAAAATGTAAGCATGGAAAGAATCAATCAGGAATTCAGCAAAATAATAGTGAGCGATCCATTTTGTATAAGAGATTTATGGAAGCTGAAATTACTTTATCATATCATGCCTGAATTCCTTGATACGATGGTTACAAAGCAGGATAATCCGTATCATATATATAATGTAGGAGAGCATATACTGCACAGTATGGCAAGCATAGAGCCAACTCTGCACCTTCGTCTTACAATGCTTCTGCATGATATTGGAAAGCCAAAACAAAAGACCATTGATAAAAAAGGGATAGGCCATTTTTATGGACATCAAGAAGTTTCTTCTGAAATGGCAAGAGATATCTTAAAAAGACTGAGGTATGATAATGATACCATTGACAAAGTATCTCAATTAGTACTTTTTCACGATGAAAGAATAGTAGACGGCAAGAAGTGTATTAGAAAATGGTTGAGTCGAATAGGAAAAGATGCTTTGCTGGATCTTGTAAAAGTGAAAGAGGCAGATAGTAAATCGCAAAACCCAATATATTATAATGGAAGACATATAATTCTTGAAAAGATAAAAATTTTAATACAAGAAATTATAGAAAAAGACGAATGTGTCACAGTGAAGGACTTGGGAATAAACGGAAATGACTTAATGGATTTAGGATATAGTCAGGGGAAAGAAATAGGTACAGTGCTTAAAATGCTTCTGGAAAAGGTCATAGAAAACCCAGAATTAAATGAAAGACAAAGCCTTGTAGATGCCGCTTTAGCCATGCATCGCAGCGACATCTACAATAAAAATGCTTAATTACAAAAGACCGTAAGTGATAAAATTTATTGCGGTCTTTTTTTGCGATATGGGTTGCGAAACACAGTAGTCTATATTTTTTGAATTTAACTCAGTAAATACCAAACCCACGTATTTACTAGCCATCATGTCTAAGGGCTTCCATCCAAATCCGACCCTAATAATTTATGACACCTCCCAACCCATTGAAAGAAAAAATGAATATATGAGAAAATGTTTTCTCAATAAAATATATGTAGGAAATTATAATATGTTGATAGTTTATATTTCCTTTTCATATATTAATATATATGATTGAATATAATAAAAAAATGGGACATATAGGATATACTAATGAATGTTACAAGATTAATTTAATAGTAATAAAAGCGATTGAGAATTCCCAATCGCTTTTGCAATATCTGATATCATACCCTAGACAATATTTTTTTTATATCTTCATTTTCTATGATTTCTTCAATAGAGTTTATCCCCAGCTGCTTTAATATCTTCATAACATTTAAATTATCAAAAGGTGTCATAATCAATGAATCTTCAGCAGCTTCATTTACTGCTTTGGTTCCAGAATCCACATCTATTATTGTTCTTGGCCCGCCTACACAACCACCTTTACAGCCCATGCCCTCAATAAAGTTAGAATCAATTTCACTGCCCGATGAAAGGATATCCAATATTTTTTTGCATTCTTGTACGCCGTGAACCTTTTTTGATTTAAGCTTTATTAACCTTTTTGGCGCTAGTCGATTTACCACTGTTTTAACAGAAAAGCTTACTCCTCCAGTTCTTGCGTAAAGCCTGCCACCAAAAGATGCCTGATCCTTTTCGTCTCCACAAAGGTTGGCTACATTGATATCTAAAGCTTTGAATATCTCATCTAATTCTCTGAAGTTTAGAACATAGTCAATAGCACCTTTTAGCTCAGTTTCTTTTATTTCAGCCTTTTTAGCAATACAAGGAGCTATAAAAACAACCTTTGCATTTTTATAAAGAGTTTTTAATATTCTGCCTGAAGCGATCATTGGGGAAACTGAAGGTGACATGTGCTCATATATGGTGTGATAATGCTTTCTTGTAAGATTGAACCATACAGGGCAACAACAGCTAGTCAGGAAAAAGTCTCCTTTATCTTGTACAAGTTCGTTAAACTCAAAGGCTTCTTTTATTGACAATATATCTGCAAATAGTGCTACTTCAATCATATCCTTAAACCCTAGCATTTTGAAGGCTGTTCTCAGCTGCCCCATTGAAATATTTTTTCCAAATTGACCAACGATAGCAGGGGCGACAGAAACATAGATAGGAGTGGTTTCATCTTTTAGAAGATCTATTAAAGGTATAAATTCAATTTTATCAGCAAGTGCGCCAAAATCACATGCAGTTACACATTGTCCGCAGCTAAGACATTTATTATTCTCAATAATGGGACCAGTGCTTCTCTGATAAACATTGGCTTCGTATTTGCATGTATCTTTGCATTTACAGATTTCTTCATCACAATGTTCGCAAGGTCCTTGTATTTTAGCTACAATAGGTTCTGCGATTTCTTTAGAGTTTTTGATAATATCCAACTCATCCTGAAAATCTTCATTTCCACGAGGGTCGAGTCCCATGGCAATTCTGATATGATTCTTAATAAAAGGAATATCAGAATCCGTAAAACCATAGCTCTCCTTGATCTCGGCAGCTAACCCATTTAAATCATCCGCATTCTTCAAATTGCCATTCCAATATCTTTTGACAAGCTCACCAAATATTTTCATCCTTTTTTCTTGAAAGCCATAAAATTGCGTATTTATTTTAGATCACCTTTTCTTCCAAAGTTTATTAACAAAGTTATAGATTAGTATTTCCTTATTAATAATTTCTCAACCAATTCTCGCATTATATTTTTTTCTTCTTTCTCTGGAAGCATATCTATATAGTGAAAGGCTTTTTTAGTATATTTTTCTGCTAGAGTTTGGGCTCTTTTTATGCCTCCTGCTTCTCTTGTTAATTGTATGATTGCACTGACATCTTCTTTGCTATAAGAAGATTTTGAAAGAAGATGTGTCAATTCCTTGTTTTTATCTGTTTTTAGAGCATAAATAAGGGGAATGGTGAATATACCCTGTTCTAGATCATGTCCAACTGCTTTTCCCACTAAGTCTACGCTTCCGCTATAATCCAAAATATCATCTATAATTTGAAATGCCATACCCGTGTTAAATCCTACTTTTGATAGATTAGCTATTAGCTTAGGATTACATTTGCTCTCAATAGCACCAATATAACAACTTAGTGAAAAGAGTGCAGCTGTTTTTGCTGATATTCTTTTTAAATATTTTCTTGGACTGACATTCTGTTGATATTTGCTAGAGAATTGTTCCATTTCTCCAAGACAAATTTGAGAGATAACCTTAGCTACTAATCGCATAAATTTCATTGAAGTCTTTTCTGAAAGCAGCATAAAGCATCTAGCAAAAAGAAAATCTCCAAGCAGTACTGCATTTGTTTTTCCCTTGGAAGCTTGAACAGTTTGCTTGCCTCTTCTCAAAGGAGCATCATCAATGATATCATCGTGAACTAATGTGGACATATGAAGAAGTTCAATTACTGCTGCCAATGGCGCTAGTTTTTTCTTACTATATTTTCCGAATTTTCCGCATAGCAGCAAAAACGCAGGTCTAAGCAGTTTTCCTCCTGAATCAATCATATCAAGAAGAATTTCCTCAGTATCCTTGTCTCTAACCTTAATGGTATCTTTCATCAATTCATGAACTTCTCCTAGATCACTTCTGAGACTAGGATATTTCTCCCAAAACTTAAAAGCTGTATTATTCATTCTTTTTCCCCGTTATCTTTAATTTTAATTATTTTCCCATATTTAAATAATTGAGCTATTCTACCTCTTTATATTCGCTATTGGTGATAAGAAAATTATCTTTCAAGCCTGATGAGACATATACCTCTTTATTTTTTGTAATAAATACTGCCTCAACATCATCTAGATGCTCTATAAGTTCCATCCCTTTTTCTAAACCTAATAAGAATGTGCTGGTTGAAAGGCCATCTCCGTCTATTGATTTGCTGGTTACAATAGAAACACTAACTAAATCATTATCTGATGGATATCCTGTTTTAGGGTCCAGTATGTGATGATATATTTTACCATTTTCTTCGAAATATCTTTCGTAGGTTCCAGAAGAAACAATCGCTTCATCCTTCATATTCATGATACCAACATATTCTCCTCTGGCATCATAAGGATTTTGTACACCTATTTTCCATAGGGTCCCGTTGGTCTTTCCGCCTATTACTAATATATTGCCTCCAAGATTTACGATTGCATGCTTCACACCATTTTTAGTAAGCACGGCAGCTGCCTCATCTGCTGCATATCCTTTTGCAATTGCACCAAGGTCAACTTTCATGCCCTCTTGCTGAAGCTTCGCACTAAAGTTATTTTTATCTAAATCAAGTTTTTTATAATCTATTAAACCCATAGCTTGTTTTAATTCATCAGCATTGGGTACAGCAGCATAATCAGTACCTATGTTCCACTGCTTTACTAAAGGTCCTACAGTAATATCAAAAGAGCCATTTGCAAGAGTGGAGTAATAGATGCCTTTTTCCAATACAAAGAAAGTATCAGGACTTAGCTTTACCGATTCTTTTCCTGAAGCTTCATTTAATTTGATAATTTCGCTTGTATCTGCATTATTTATAGTCATCTTTTTTTCGATATCTGTTATTCTTGAAAAAGCTTCGTCGAAAACTTTTTCATCAATCTTATCATATATAGTTATTTCACAGATCGTGCCTAAAAGAAATTCACTTTTTTTGATTGGCTCAGCTGGTGCAGAAGGTGGACTAGCACTGCAGGCTGTTAAAATAAATATGTAACAAAGACATAATGCAATGAATAAAGATTTTTTCATTCGTTTTCCTCCAATCAATATAAGCATAAAAATTTATAATCATATATATACTTCGTCTTACATACTAAATATTATACGATTATTCATAATTTTTCAATTGCTTCCAATTTTTCATTTGTTGGTACTTTTGAAAGTGTATATTTAAGGTTTCGTAAATCTATTTGTTTATAAGCTATAACCTTAGCATGTAAAGAAAATCATGCATTATAATAATACGACAATATCTTTGAAATTTCCAGTGAAAAATACGAAAATACAGATTATTTATCATGGGAATAATGGGAAATAATAAAAATTTAATAAAAGCTATCGAAATTATTGTAAATATATTATATAATAGATGGGCAAACTATAAAATTTATATTATATTATCGAGATGTTTTTTTTAGTTTGTATATTATCAATCAAAACAGGAGGTATGAAAGTGGCTGATAAGAAAAAGATCCTCATCCTTGGCGCAGGATATGCGGGAGTGGAAGCAGCTAAGGTTTTAAGCAAAAAGCTAAAGAAGGATGACAACATA
>JAUQXG010000212.1 GCA_030834765.1 Lutispora sp. | reverse complement strand
TTTGGTCCTCTAAGCTTTCAGCCTTCAGAGATCGTAAAAATCGGCTTTATACTTACCTTTGCCAAACATCTGGAAAAAAGAAAGGGTACATTGGATCGTTTTATAAATATATTGCCGGGGCTTTTGCATGCAGGACTTATAATAGGACTGGTACTTTTACAGCCTGACTTTGGTACGGCTTTGGTATTTATTTTTATAGTCGTATTTATGTATTTTGCAGCAGGAATTAATTATAAATATATACTAGGCGCTTTTGGCGCTTTGATTGTAAGTATCCCGTTACTTTGGTTTGGGTTTTTTAAAGAATATCAAAAAAAGAGAATCATGGTTTTCCTAAATCCTGAAATGGACCCACTCAATGGAGGCTATCATGTGATACAATCTAAAATAGCAATCGGATCTGGGCAATTTGCAGGAAAGGGTATTTTCAAAGGTACACAGAATAATTTAGGCTTTATTCCAGAAAGACACACTGACTTTATTTTTTCAGTGATAGGCGAGGAAGCTGGACTTATTGGCTGTGTAGTAGTGATACTGCTTTTTCTTTGGTTGATTTTAAGATGTATAAGAGTAGCGCAGGTGGCAAAAGATGATTATGGAATGCTCATATGCGTTGGAGTTATGGCAATGTTTATGTTCCATATCATTGAAAATATAGGAATGACCATAGGAATCATGCCTGTAACAGGAATTCCTCTCCCATTTATAAGTTATGGAGGCAGCTCTCTTTTGACAAATTTGATCGCAGTAAGCTTAGTAGTGAATGTAGGCATGCGGCGACAAGTAATAAGGTTTTAGGAAACAAGGGATGCAATAATTCATATTCATTACATCCCTTGTTTTTTTATTGAGGCTTTATTGTGTAGTCTGTACTATCTGTAGACTCTGGAGTAGATGTAGAAGCTGGTGCAGCTGTAGGTGACTCATTTGAGGCAGTGCTGGCAGTTTTTAGACCTTGAATCTTATTTTTCAAATCTTCAATATTTAACTCACACTGTTTAATAAAATTACACCTTTCATCAAACTGAATTCCAAAGCTTGTTCCGTTTTTATATTCTTTATATATTTGTGAGCCCAATTCTTCGCAAAGTTTTTTGATTTTATCTTCTTCATTACCGATTGCTAGGTTTAGCTTTGTTTGCTCTACCAGTTCCTCTGATTTTTTTGATACTGTCTTTGCAGTTTCTGTGAGTGTTTTCCCTAATCTGTCCAAGAAAGCCATAGAATAACCCCCTTCGTGTACTATATACTTATTATACGATAAATATATCATATTGTCTGGTAAATTTTATATAATAAGGGAATATATAATCGCAACCCTTTTAAAGCTGCATTTTGATGATTTGCATGAAAGCATATGTATCCTGTATAATAGCTTTGGGACTAAAATTTGATTACAGGCGGGATAAAATGAAAAAGACACGTTTGTCCAACACATTACTTTGGGATTTAGGCTTACTTCTTGTTACCATAGTATGGGGCGGAGGCTTTGTTGTAACGAAAAATGCATTGGATGTAATGAAACCAATTACTTTTCTGGCAATAAGATTTTCCATCGCAAGTATACCTATGATATTTTTATTTCATAAGCAATTGAGAAAAGCTTCTAAAGAAGATATAAAAAATGGATGTATATTAGGAGTCTTATTATTTTTAGGATTTTTAACGCAGACAGTAGGTGCAGCATATACTACACCAGCGAAGACCAGTTTTATAACAGGACTCAATGTTGTTTTTGTACCTTTTGCAGCGATCCTATTGACGAAGAAGTTTCCACAATTTAAAGCAGTGATTACTGCTTTTATAGCTTTAGGTGGTATAGCGCTATTATCATTGAATGAAACACTGACCATCAGTTACGGAGACTTTCTTACGGTATTATGTGCAATAGCCTATGCTTTTCATATTGTTGCCATAAGCTATTATGCAAGAAAAACAGACCCTCTTGTATTGGCTTCCATTCAAATATTTTTTACTGCAATCGCATCTATCGTTTTTGCTTTCATATTTGAGCCAATGCCATCTGCGTTTCCTATAGGAGCCTGGATGGGAATATTCTATACAGCATTGTTAGGAACTGTAGGGGCCTTTATTATACAAAATATGGCTCAAAAATATACACCGCCAACTCATACTGCCATCATACTTAGCATGGAAGCAGTATTTGGCGCTTTAGCATCGGCGCTTTTTTGGCATGAAGCATTGACACTTAGAGCAATCATAGGATGTACGCTTATATTTGTAGCCATCATTGCAAATGAAGTAGATTTTAAACAGCTTTTTTCCAAAAAGGAAATAGAACTTATTGAATGATAAACTTATATAGAATTATATTTTGGAGATAAGATCACTTATCTCCAATTTTGTTTTTTGAATCTAAAATAAAAAAACAAAAATTACATAATATTTCATCACAAAACTATCACACAAAATGTTAATACTATAAATAGATCAGCAGCAATTTATTTTGTTGTTCATCAAGTTTCAAAGAATAATCAAAGATGCCCCAACTAATTTAATAGAAGGGAGACGATAAATTGATAAGAAAAGATATTTCCAGTAAGTTGATATGTGCTATCCTAACAGGAAGCTTGGTTTTTCAGGCTGGTGCTGTATTTGCTGATCAGGGTCAAATCAACACAGTGAAAATTCAGCAAATTCAAATGAATGAGATGCATAAAAATCATGGGAAAAGCATGAAAATGGCTCTTGAAAGATTAGTGAAAAAAGGAACCATCACTCAGGAAAAATCAGATGCCATCATGAAGTATATGGATGAGAAAAAGCAAGCAAGAAAGAACATGACAGAAGAACAAAGAAAAGCACACAAATCATCTAAAAAAGTAAGCTTGTTTGAAGAAATGAAAAATGCAGGAATTGTTTCAGATGCGGATATAAAAGCAATAAAAGAAGAAAAGGCTAAAATCTATGATGAGAAGCTGACAGAAAAGCTGAATACGCTGGTTCAAAAAGGTGTTATAACAAATAATGATGTAACCAAAATCAAAGATTATATGAAAGCAGAGAGAGAAGAACGACAAAAGAACTTTGAAAAAATAAAGACCATGACAGAAGAGCAAAGAAAAGAATATTTTGAAAAGAATAAAATGCAAAGAAAAAATATGATAGACAAAATGGTTGAGGACAAGGTGATAACAGAAGAACAAGCTAAGGAGATAAAGAATGTTATACCTTGGCTTGATAAGTCAGGGCATAAAGATCATAAACACCAACGTCCCGAAAACCATAAAGAATAATAATATTTTTTTGCCCTTGATAATTCAAGGGCTTTTTCATATAGTTGTCTTAAGGGAACAAATGGGTGGAGGGGATAATCATGGCTGCTAAAATACTTGTAGTAGATGATGAACTGCGAATAAGAAAAATTATAGGAGATTTTTTGAGAAATGATGGTTACGCTGTAATAGAAGCTAAGGATGGATTTCATGCATTAGATAGCTTTCATGAACATAAAGATATAGATTTGATTATTCTTGATGTGATGATGCCAGGAAAAACAGGGTGGGAAGTTTGTGAGCAGATAAGAAATATTTCCAATACACCAATTATATTTATGACCGCTTTAGG
>JAUQXG010000211.1 GCA_030834765.1 Lutispora sp. | reverse complement strand
GATAAACACTCAACTGGAGGTGTAGGCGACAAGATAAGTCTTATTGTAATACCCTTAGCCGCATACATCGGAATTCCGGTAGCAAAAATGTCTGGTAGAGGCTTGGGTCATACCGGTGGAACAATTGACAAATTAGAAGCCATAGAGGGCTTTAGAACTGATTTAAGTAATGAAGAGTTTATACGCAATGTAAACACATATAAAATGGCAGTTGTTGGGCAGACTTCAAATCTAACACCTGCAGATAAAAAAATATACGGATTAAGAGATGTTACCGCTACTGTAGATAGTATTCCTTTAATAGCTAGTTCGATCATGAGCAAAAAAATAGCTGCTGGTGCTGATTGTATTGTGCTGGATGTAAAAACAGGTTCAGGTGCCTTTATGAAGTCAATGGAAGAAGCAAAGGTACTTGCTAAAACAATGGTTGATATCGGTAAATCCTTAAATAAAAAAACCATTGCTGTTATTACAAATATGGATCAGCCACTTGGGCATGAAATTGGAAATGCGAATGAAATTCGAGAAGCCATAGAAGTTTTAAAAGGAAAAGGCTCCGAAGATGAAACAACAGTTGCACTTACCATTGCTTCTTATATGGCAATATTAGGAGGCATATTTACTGATTTCAATGGGGCTTATAATGAGTTAGCAGAAATAATTAAATCTGGAAAAGCTTTAGAAAAATTTAAAGAACTTGTGAAAATTCAAGGCGGCAATACTGATCTAATTGATTATCCTGATAAGCTGCCACAATCAAAGTATCATTATGAAATAAAATCATCCTATGAAGGATATGTTTGCTCCATTGATGCAGAGAGTATCGGATTATCAGCTATGCTGCTTGGAGCTGGCAGACGAAAGAAAGAGGATATAATTGACTATTCTGCAGGGATTACTTTGGTTAAAAAAATCGGAGATAAAGTTAGCTTAAATGAAGTATTATGTATATTACATACGAATCTTGAGAATATGGAAGATGCAAAATCGGCTGCTGAAAAAGCTTATAAATTTAGCAATAATCCTCCAAATGAACTTAAATATATTTATGAAATCGTAATGTAAAAATGTGAAGCCTCATGATGATTTCATTATGCATATAATAGAATAACAAATCCTCCCTAAGGGAAATATAAAAATGAAATCTACTAAAGGAGGATTTATATGTTGAATACATCAAAAAGGTTCATATCCCTTGTTATTATATTTGCATTGCTATTATGCAGTTTTACATTAAACGTACAAGCTGACAACATGGATTTAAATTGTAAATCGGCAATTCTAATAGATGCAAGCACAGGTACAATAATCGTAGAAAAAAATGCTCACGAGAGTCTGCCTCCCGCCAGTGTCACAAAAGTTATGACCATGCTTCTGATAATGGAGGCAATTGACAGCAATAAAATTTCATTGGAAGACAAAGTGACAATCAGTAAAGAAGCAGCAAGCAAAAAAATAGAAGGTACAAAATTGCTTTTAGAAGCTGGAGAGGTCAGAACCGTAAAAGACTTGTTATATGGAATTGCAGTGGAGTCTGCAAATGATGGCTGTATCGCAATGGGCGAGCACATATCGGGAAGCGAAGAACAGTTTGTTGAGCTAATGAATAAAAGAGCTAAAGAACTGGGTATGAATGATACAACCTTCAAAAACCCTCACGGTCTTCATGTGGATGGACATGTAACTTCAGCTTATGATATTGGAATCATGTCTAGAGAATTGATTAAACATGAAAAGATATTTGACTTTATTTCAAAATATATGATTACTGTAAATGTTGGAAAGAAAAATGATGTAAAAAGAGAATTAGTAAATAAAAATAAAATGGTACATTTCTATAAAGATATTGATGGAATAAAAACTGGATTTACAAATGAAGCTATGTATTGTATATCACTTACCTCTAAAAGATCCGATTTAAGACTTATAAGTGTAATCATGGGCGCTTCAACTATAGATATAAGAAGCAAAGAAGCACGCAAATTATTAGACTATGGATTTGCCAACTATAAAAATATCAATATTGCTAAAGCTGGAGAAACCATCCGAGAAGTAAATATCAATAAAGGTGATCAAATGAAGATAAATGCAGTAACTGCTTCTGACTGTACTATTCTCGCTCCCAAAGGACAGGATAATGGAACCCTAGAAAAAATAGTTAACCTACCTAAAACGTTATCTGCTCCAATTAGCAAAGGTCAGAAAATCGGAGAGCTGATATTATATAGAAACGGTACAGAAGCAGGGAAGTATGCACTTTATTCCGATAGAGATGTAATAAAGTCTACATTCATTAATAATATAAGAAAATCTTTTTTATACTTATTTTCATATTAACCTGTAATGGTGCTATGAGCAATGCTATGCGCATTGCTTTTTTTATACTTTTATTTATGATATAATTTATGATATTATGTATTTTATTATAGGTGGAGGTACCAAACTTGTTTAATTTTGATTTTATGGGAATCTTGTATAGCTTGCCAGGCATTTTTATTGGATTTTCATTTCATGAATTTGCTCATGCAATAGTGGCTTATAAGCTTGGGGATAATACTGCCAAATATCAAGGCAGACTAACTTTAGATCCTACTTCACATATAGATCCCATGGGATTTATCATGCTGATTTTATTTAGATTTGGATGGGCAAAGCCAGTACCCGTTAATCCACTAAACTTCAAAGACAGAAAAACCGGCATGATTTTAGTTTCCCTAGCTGGGCCAATGATGAACTTCACCATTGCTTTTATTTCTTTGCTCTTTTATGGTTTGCTATTTTACAAATTCAAATATACGAATCCAATAGTTGAAAATATTCTATATATTACATATATAATAAATTTGAATCTTGGAGTATTTAATTTAATACCTTTTCCTCCATTAGATGGTTCAAAAATTTTGGCTGGACTGCTGCCTGTCAAATATGAGTATTCGTTTTATAAGTATGAGCATTATTCACAAATACTACTTTTAATACTTATCTTTACAAATACGATCCATATTGTACTTGATCCTTTATTTAGTGTTGTAAATATTTCATTGCAAAACATTGTAAATCTTATCATATAAAGAGAGGTAATTGAAAATGAATAAAAAAAGAATTATGAGTGGTATGCGTCCTACAGGAAGTCTGCATCTTGGAAATTATTTTGGTGCCTTAGAAAATTGGGTAAAACTCCAAAATGAATATGACTGTTTTTTTTCAATAGTAGATTGGCATGCACTTACAACTGGCTATGAAGACAATATTGATATGAAAAGTAATATTTTTAATATAGCTGCTGATTGGATAAGTGCTGGACTGGATCCAGAAAAATGCACCATATTCATTCAATCAAATATCAAAGAAATTGCTGAACTTCATCTATTGCTATCTATGATCGTTCCAGTGTCATGGCTTGAAAGGTGTCCAACCTACAAAGATCAATTGGTTCAATTAAAAGAAAAAAACATAGCTACTTATGGTTTCTTAGGATATCCAAATTTGATGACCTCCGATATATTGATTCACAAAGCAGACTTTGTACCTGTTGGAGAGGATCAAATCCCCCATATTGAGTTATCCAGAGAAATAACAAGGAGATTTAATAATCTATATGGTAATACCTTCCCCGAACCGCAGCCTCTGCTGACTAAGATTAAAACACTTCCAGGCTTAGATGGAAGAAAGATGAGTAAAAGCTATGATAATGCTATTGCATTATCTGATAAACCTGAGGTTATTTTACAAAAAATTAAATCTATGATAACAGATCCCCAAAAAATCAAAAAAAATGATCCAGGACATCCTGAAATATGTGCTGTATATTCATATCATAAAATATTTAGTGCTAATGAAATTTTGGAAATAAAGGAATCATGTGAAAAAGGTGAAATTGGATGTGTTAACTGCAAAAAACATCTTGCAGAAAATGTGATTGCTTATATGAAGCCTATGCATGAAATTCGTAATAAAATCACAGAAAACAGTGATTATATAATGGATATACTAACAGAAGGCAATAAAAGAGCAAGATCTGCCGCTAGAGAAACAATAATTGAGGTTAGAGATAAAATGAATCTTCTAGAACTGGAGTAATATTATGCCAATAAATATTAAAGTTGAGGTTTTTGAAGGTCCTTTAGACTTATTGTTTCATTTAATAGAAAAATCTGAAATTAATATTTATGACATACCAATTTCAGAAATTACAAATCAATATTTAGAATATTTATTATTAATGGAAGAGCTGGACTTAGAAATAGCTAGTGAATTTATGCTAATGGCAGCAACACTTATTCAAATAAAATCAAAAATGCTTTTACCTAAACCGTTAAAAGAAGAAACTGTTGATGATTTAGATCCTCGGGAAGAGCTAGTTAGAAAATTATTAGAATATAAGCAGTATAAGGAAGCCTCTAATATTCTTAAGGAAAAAATGGATGTTTATGAAAAGATATTTTATAAACATCCAGACCCAATAGAAATGTATGTAAATGATTTAAATGACTTCCAGGATATGAATATACAAGTTCTGTTTAATAGCTTGAAAAATATATTAGCAAGCCAAAAAGAAATTGAAGAACAGAACAACAATAGGGTTAAGTTTATTTTAAAAGATAAAGTAACCATTGAAGAAAAATTATATGAGCTAGAAAATTTGCTGCAAAAGAATAAAAGTTTTTATTTCGAACATCTTTTTTCTGGTAGCACATCTAAACACGAAATAATAGTAACCTTTTTAGCGTTGCTAGAACTAATGAAAAGGCATCTTGTTACACTAGAACAGGATAAAAACTTTGATATTATATTAATTAAATCAATCTGAAACTTTTGAGGTATAAAATATGGATATTAAAATGATTAAATCTATCATTGAGGCATTGCTGTTTGTATCTGGTGAAGCAATACCCCTAAAACAGCTTTCTCAAATAACAAATGTTGATGAGAGTACCTTAAGAAAATTAATCAACCAGATGATTGATTCATATAACCAGGAAGATAGAGGAATTCAGATGATTGAAGTGAATAATTGCTATCAACTATGTACCCGAATAGAACATTATGAGTACATAGAGAAGCTGATAAAACCACATGCAAAACAAGGTTTATCTCAAGCCTCTTTAGAAACTCTATCAATCATTGCATATAAACAGCCAATAACAAAGGCTCAAATCGATTCGATCAGAGGAGTGCGGTCTGATGGCTGCTTATCACGGCTTTTAGAAAAAGAGCTTATCATAGAAGTTGGAAGATTAGATGCTCCTGGCAAGCCAATCATCTATTCCACAACAAACAATTTTCTTAAATTATTCGGGCTAAAAACAATTAATGAGCTGCCTAAAATAAATGAACTTGAAACAGACAAATAATATTTTAATAATGTATTATTTGTCTGTTTTTTGTAAATATATAATATATATACTCCAAATTCTAATGGAGGAAAAATATGTATATGTATATTTTTATTGTCCTTACTATTTTTTTTATATTATTATTATTGCTGCCAACAAAATTTAAAATATCTTTTTATTACGATAGTAATGCTACGGATTTTCATTTTGGAATTAGCAGTTTATTTGGATTGCTGAAATATAATTATAAAATTTCTCTCGTCGATGCTTTAGAGAAAATAGTTAAGAATTATCCAAATAAACAAGATAATAAAAGGTTGATGGCTAGAGCTAAATATTTATTTCCTAAAGTAAAAGAATTTTTATTTAAGCATGTAAAAATATATGAAACTAGACTTAAAATTGGTATAGGTTTAGATGATGCCTTCGTTTCTGCCATTACTATCAGTTTTATAAGTATCATCTCTGGAAGTTTTTTTAGCTATCTAAATAAGAAAATGTTCTTTAGTATGACGGAAATGCAGATGCTGCCGCTATATAATAGTGTGCGATTATCCATAAACGGCAGTTGCATAATACAGACAAAATTAGGCAATATTATAAGTATTATCATTAAAACTTTAAAGGATAAACCTAAAAGAGGATGTGAAAATGATGGAACAACCGATTCAAAATCTTATGAAAACTACTATGGAGAGCATTAAAAGTATGATAGATGTTGATACTGTAATTGGAAGTCCGGTTGAAACGGCTGACGGTACAGCAATCATACCGATTTCAAGAGTATCTTTTGCCTTTGCTTCTGGTGGAGGCGAATTTGGAAACCCAGAAAAAACTAATTCTAATTCTGATTCTGATTCTTCAAGTGATAATCAATCTTTTGCAGGTGGAAGTGGAGCAGGTGTTTCTGTACAGCCAGTGGGGTTTTTAATAATTGCAAATGGTCAGTTTAGAATATTACCAGTTAATCACGACTCTGTATTACATAGAGTAATTGATTATATTCCTGATTTGGTAAATACAATTACTTCATCAAATTCCAATAAAACAAAAAAAAGTGATTCGTTGCAGTAAAGAGAGAGATTCACCTCTTTCTTTTTTTATGCCGTAATTTAAGTATGATATTTATCATTGTGTCAATACTAAAATAGTATTCAAATGCAAATTTTTGTTTGGCGGAGTGATGTTATGAAGAAAAAATTATTTATATCAATCCTAATTTTTGTAGTAATTAATACAATAAGCATAAAAGTAAATTCAGATATAAATACAAGTGCTAAAGGTGCAGTAGTTATGGATGTAAAAACAGGAAGAGTTTTATATGCTAAAAATATGAATACAAAGTTGGCCATGGCTAGTACAACAAAAATCATGACTGCCTTATTAGCTGTAGAAAGTGACAAACTCAATGATGTTGTCACAGTGAAACAAAGTTCATGTAATATCGAAGGTTCTTCACTCTATTTAAAGCCAGGTGATAAGTTAACTGTTGAGGAGCTTGTGTATGGCCTAATGCTTCGATCTGGAAATGATGCTTCCGTAGCTATTGCAGAATATGTAGGTGGTAGTTATGACGGCTTTATTACGATGATGAATACAAAAGCAAAGGAGCTAGGTGCTAATAATACCCATTTTGTGAATCCAAATGGGCTGCCTGATGGGAATCATTATACAACTGCATATGATTTGGCCTTAATTACTTCTTATGCAATGAAGAATCCAAAATTTGCGGAAGTAGTTGGTTCTAAAAATAAGGTTATACCTGGGTCTCCCAGTGAAAGTTGGGATAGGGTATTGAAAAACAAAAATAAAATGTTATGGACTTTTGAAGGTGCTGATGGAGTAAAAACAGGATATACAAAGAATGCAGGAAGATGTTTAGTTACTTCTGCAACAAGAAATAATATGCGATTCGTTTGTGTAGTTTTAAACTGTGGCCCTATGTGGGAAGAATCATCTGCACTATTGGAATACTCTTATAAAAATTATAAGAATGCTAAATTGGTAGATAAAGAAAAATATAATAAAGAAGTGGCCATAATTCAAGGCAAACAAAAATATGTGAACTTAAAACCTCTCAATGATATAGTGATTCCTATTAAAGAGGATGAGGCAGATAAAGCAGAAATTAAAATTAATATGGTTAATAACCATGTTGCCCCAATATATAAAGGAGCAAAAGCTGGTGAAATATGTGTGTATATAGAAAAAACATTAATGGCAAAAACTCCTTTAATCTATCAAGAAGATGTAAAATCAAGCAATTTGTTGTATAATTTAAGAATGATACTTAAAGGCTTAAATTAATTATTATACCTTAGCATTTTGCTAAGGTATAATTAATGTAAAGAGGGATTATTATGAAAGAAAGGTTGCAAAAGGTGTTAGCTGAATATGGAATTGCATCAAGAAGAAAGTGCGAACAGCTAATGGTAGAGGGTAGGGTTAAAGTAAATGGCATAATAGTAACAGAACTAGGTACCAAAGTAGATAAGTTTGAAGATAAAATAGAGTTGAATGATGATAAATTAATCAGTCTTGATGAAAAGGTTTACGTGCTTTTAAATAAGCCAATAGGGTATATAACTTCAGTGAAAGACCAATTTGATAGACCAGTAGTAACAGACTTGCTTAAGAATTTAAAAGTTAGAATATATCCTGTTGGAAGATTAGATTATGATACAGAAGGCCTTTTAATACTTACCAACGATGGAGACCTAGCATATAAATTAACTCATCCCAAACATCAGATAAATAAAAAATATATTGCTTTAGTAAGTGGTATAGTCCAAGATGAAGACATAGAAAGATTTAAATCAGGCCTTTTTATTGATGATTATAAAACAGCTCCAGCTATTTTAAAAATTCTAAAAAGAAACAAAGATACTTCTCTTATCAATGTAACGATTCATGAGGGAAAAAATAGACAAGTGAGAAAAATGTGTGAAGCTATAGGTCATAAAGTAATTGATTTAAAACGAATTAGCATGGGAAATATTAGTTTAGGTGAATTAGAATCTGGCAAATATAGATTACTTAATGAGAAAGAAATAACTTATTTAAAAACATTGTAGGAGGGTTTTTATGTTTGAAATAAGAAATATTTCCCCAAATGATATTGAAAGTGTTTTTGAATTTATAAAAGAAGAGAACATTAAATCAAACAATATTTATAAATTTTTAGATAATTTTCTTATCTGTAAATGGGAAGGCAGCATATGCGGTTTCGGTTTTGGTTTAATTGAAAATGAGTTCTTCTTTATAAAAAGTGTCTTTGTAAAGCCAAATTATAGAAACAAAGGTATCGGAAGTACAATTATTAAAGCTTTTATAAATAAATGTGATGTGCAAAATATCAATAATTTATACATATATGGTAAGGATGCAGAATTCTATAAAAGGTTGCAGTTTACACAAATAACAATGGAGCACTTTATTCAGAATAAAAATATCTTTTTTAATATTTATGAGCAAACAATTTCTTCAAACATATACTTTCTTCATCCCAAGGAATATGTTTTCAATAGTTGCTGCAAATAATTTAACAAGTATTATATTTATTTGCTTGATTTAGTTACAAAATATATTAATATATAAGATATATTAATCTTTTAGGAGGAACTAATTTTATATGGCTAAGATAAAAATTACTGAAACTGTCCTTAGAGATGGACATCAATCCTTAATTGCTACGAGAATGAAAACCGAAGAAATGCTGCCAATTTTAGAGAAAATGGATAAGGTCGGTTATCACTCTTTAGAAGCATGGGGTGGTGCTACCTTTGATTCCTGTCTTAGATTTTTAGATGAAGATCCTTGGGAAAGACTTAGAAAAATGCGGCTTAAGCTTAAAAATACAAAACTTCAAATGCTTTTAAGAGGACAAAATATATTAGGATATAAAAACTATGCTGATGATGTAGTTGAAGAATTTGTAAAAAGGTCTATATCAAATGGTATAGATATCATCAGAAGCTTTGATGCACTAAATGATCTAAGAAATTTAGAAACTTCTATTCAGGCAACAAAGAAATATGGAGGTCATGCCCAAGGCACTATCGTATATACAATAAGTCCTATCCACAATACTGAGTTGTATATAGAATTGGCAAAAAAGTTACAGGGTATGGGAGCAGACTCTATATGTATAAAAGATATGTCTGGTATTTTGACTCCTTATTATGCTTACGAGCTAGTTAAGAAATTAAAAGAAAATGTAAATATCCCACTTCAAATACATAGTCACTATACAAGCGGTATGGCCAGCATGACTTATTTAAAGGCTATAGAGGCTGGTGTTGATATAATTGATACTGCATCTTCGCCTTTTGCATTAGGAACCTCACAACCAGCTACAGAGCCTATGGTTGCGACTTTGCAAAACACAGAATATGATACGGGTTTAGACTTAAATCTTTTAAGCGAAATTGCGGAACACTTTAAAAGCATAAGAGATAAATATATTGAAAATGGTATTTTAAATCCTAATGTATATAATGTTGATACAAGAGTCTTGTCATATCAAGTTCCTGGTGGTATGCTATCTAACTTAATGTCACAGCTATCCATGCAAAATGCATTAGATAAATTTGATGATGTATTAAAAGAAGTGCCTAGAGTCAGAGAAGATTTAGGATATCCGCCTTTAGTGACTCCAACAAGTCAGATCGTTGGTACGCAGGCTGTTTTCAATGTTTTATTAGGACAAAGATATAAAATGATTCCAACGGAAATAAAAGCATATGTAAAAGGGCAATACGGTAAACCAAGTGTGCCAATTTCTGATGAAATAAAAGAAAAAATTATTGGTGATGAAGAAGTCATCACTACTAGACCTGCTGATTTAATACCACCTCAATTACAATCTATAAAAAATGAAATAAAGGAATTTTTCGAACAAGAAGAAGATATCTTGACGTATGCTCTCTTTCCGCAAGTTGCACTTAAGTTTTTCAAAGACAGGCAAGCGAAAAAGTATAGCATTGACAGCAGTCTAGTTAATAAATCAGAAAAAACATATCCAGTTTAAAATTGTTAGAGCCATATGGCTCTAACAATTTTTATGCAAATAAATCCT
>JAUQXG010000015.1 GCA_030834765.1 Lutispora sp. | reverse complement strand
TAATGTAAACACAGTTGGCTTTAAGGGTCAAAGAGTAACCTTTCAAGAAGTTTTTAATCAAACCCTAAAAGGTGCAGGATCACCTCAAGATGGAAAAGGAGGTACAAATCCACAACAAGTAGGACTAGGTATATCTATTTCTACCATTGATACGTTTTTTGCCAGAGGCGCAGTCCAAAGAACGGATAATAATACAGACCTTGCTATAAATGGTGATGGCTTCTTTATTTTATCTGATCAAAATGATTTTGGCAGATGTTATTATACAAGAGCAGGAAACTTTACCCTAGATCAAGCAGGAAACTTAGTTGCATCCAACGGCTTTAAAGTGGGAGGACAAGTTTATAACAGAGTAACAGGAGAATATGAGAAGGAATTGACTGGAATAAAGATATCGAAGACTGATTCAGTTCCAGCATCAGCTACTAAGAATATTACTGTTGAAGGCAACTTGAATAGCAGCACAGCTGTAGATGAGTCATATACTACAAATTGCACAGTATATGACGAGTTGGGTAATGAATATAAACTGCAGTATGAATTTACAAAAAATACTGATAACATATGGGATGTGAATATTAAGCATATTTATAATGATGGATCAGTTTCTTACTTTGACAACTCCTCAGGTGGAGAAACAGAGGATGCAACAGCTCCAACAACTCCATATATGCAAATCACTTTTGCATCTGGCAAGGTAGATACAGCGGCAACACCAAATCCGGTACCTATTGTGATTACAGGAGAAAATGGAGGAACCTTCACAGCAGAAGGTATAGTACTAGATTTTTCCTCACTAACCCAATTCTCCAATGAAGCTACTACTTCTGTTCACCGAGGGGATAAAGATGGCAACGGAGCAGGTAATAAAATGGGCTTCCTAGATACCTTTAGCATTGGTCCTACAGGGGAAGTATTTGGTATATATACAAATGGAGAAAGCCAAAAGATAGCAAAGATCAAAGTTGCAACATTCAAGAATCCATCAGGATTGGAGAAAACCTCTGAGAATATGTTCCAAATGACAAATAACTCTGGTGAAGCTAATTTGACTGATCCCGGAACAGGTGGCTCTGGCTCATTAAATCCAGGCACGCTGGAAATGTCAAATGTAGATATTTCTAGAGAGTTTACGGAGATGATAACCACACAAAGAGGATTTCAAGCGAATTCTAGAATTATTACAACCTCTGATGAAATGCTGCAGGAGCTTGTAAATATGAAAAGATAGATAAAAGCCTAGACATATAGTGCTTAAACTATATGTCTAGGCACTAATAAAAGGAAGTGAATCAATGATCAAAGTCTCAAGATTAAATAATAAAGAATACTACGTTAATTGTGAATTAATTGAGTCCATAGAAAAAACACCAGATACGATTATTACTCTTCTTGATGGCAAAAAATTTGTAGTTCTTGAGTCTCCAGAGGAAATTATCAATAGTATTATAGAATATAAAAGAAATATTTTCAGTAAATTGCCTGTAATAAATAGAGGCGACATTTAAAGAGAGGTGCTTAAATTGGATATAGCATCAATTGTAGGGCTTATTGGTGGACTAGCAGTTATGGTATTTACAATTTTGTTAAGTGGAGACATCATGGGTTATATAGATATACCGTCAATCATATGTACATTTGGCGGAACGATTGCTATGACAGTCATGGGATATCCAACAAACAAAACTATTGAAGGACTTAAAGCATTAAGGTATGTTTTCCTTTATACTGAAACTAAGCCTGAAGATGTAATAAAATCAATCATTGACTTAGCCAATGTTGCAAGAAAAGAGGGATTGCTTGCACTGGAAGAAGCGGCGCAACAAATAAAGGATGAGTTCTTACAAAAAGGCATTATGCTTATAGTAGATGGTACGGATCCTGAGCTTGTAAGAAATATTTTAGATACGGAGCTTTCTTTTATTGAGGATCGACATAAAGGAAATCAAGGCTTATATGATTACATAGGAGCCATGGGACCTGCTTTCGGTATGTTAGGAACACTTATAGGCTTGATTAATATGCTGGCCAACCTAGATAATCCGTCCACATTAGGACCAAATATGGCAGTTGCTATTGTAACTACCTTTTATGGTTCCATAATTGCGAATGTATTTTGTATGCCGGTAAGCAATAAATTAAAGATAAGAAGTGCAGAAGAAATTCTGATGAAAGAAGTGATGTTGGAAGGAATGCTTTCTATACAAGCAGGTGAAAATCCAAGAATAATAGAAGAAAAGCTTAAAGCCTTTCTTGCACCAAAGCTTAGAAGCAATATGAAAAAAGAAAGCAATCAAGCTGCAGAAGGAGAAGAATAATATGGCTAGAAAAAAGCAGGAGGAAGTGAAACCCGGTGCTCCGTTATGGCTAGCGACATATGGTGATATGATGACCTTATGTTTATGTTTTTTCGTTTTACTTTTTGCTTTTTCCACCGTAGATGCCCAAAAATTTAAAGCTGTTAAAGAATCACTGCAAGGAGCTTTAGGGGTTTTTGAATCAGGTCCAAGCCTTAGTGTAGTACCAAATTATAATGATTATCCAAATGATATACCAGTAGAAGAAGGAATTGATTATAGAGAGCTGTATGAAGATATCAAAAAGAAATTAGATGAAAAAGGATTGCAAGACAGTGTTACATTAGTGATAAATGAAAGAGGGCTTCTTATTAGGTTTTTAGATAATGTACTATTTCCCTCAGGGAGTGCGGAACTAAAATCTGACTCCACAGAAATTATTGATATGTTGGCAGATGTAATAAAGAAAAATGACAATAGTGTAAGAATTGAAGGTCATACAGATAACGTTCCTATACGTACTGGGAAATTTCCTTCAAATTGGGAACTATCAACCACTAGAGCTGTTAATGTGGTAAGATATTTAATAGAAATAAGAGGAATAGCTCCAGATAAACTGTCAGCAGCTGGTTATGGAGAGTACCACCCTATTGATAAGAATGACAATGCATATGGAAGAGAAAAAAATAGAAGAGTAGATATAGTAATTTTAAGGGCTCATGAAAGTAAGTAAAATGAATAAATATTACCTATTTGGAGGAGCATGAATGAAGAAAAATAACATTTTATTAATAGCAATTATAGTGTTTTTAATATTAGTGATTGCAATTGCTGCTGTATTTTATGCCTTTTCACTAAATAAGGTTCAAAATACTTCAGATAACCCTATTAAAATAGATAAGGATGTTGTAATGTACCAATTTGATAATGCATTTATTAACAACCTAAAGGAAAGCAAAAAGCTGTTAAAGGTTACTATATCTTTAGAATTAGCTAACAGCAAAGTCCAAGAACTTGTTGACGGGAGAAAGCCAGAAATTTTAAATAATATAAACTTAATCGTCAGAGAGAAAACAGAAGAAGATCTTGCAGGAGCAGAAGGTCAGAAAAAATTACAGAAAGAGATTCTTGGTGCAATAAGAAAAATGTTAAGCACTGAAAAAGTAATGAATGTTTACTTTCATGAATTCATTGTGCAATAGGAGGTGCTATAGTGTCTGAAGTTCTTTCGCAAAGTGAGATTGATGCTTTACTGAATGCATTTAATTCTGGTGAAATAAATGTGCTTGAAATGAAAGATGAAAAAGAAGAAAAGAAAATTAAGGGTTATGATTTTAAAATACCTAATAAATTTGCTAAAGATCAACTGAGAACATTGCAAATGATACATGAAAATTTTGCAAGACTTCTTCAGACATATTTATCAGGTTATCTTAGAGCTCTTGTTCAAGTTGAAGTGATTTCTGTTGATCAACTGACCTATTATGAGTTCAGTAATTCTATACCGAACCCTTCTATATTAGGAGTAATTGATTTTTTGCCAATGACTGGATCGGTGTTGATGGAAATGACACCAAGTATTTCTTTTGCAATGATTGAGAGGGTATTGGGGGGAAATGGCTATTCTTTTGAGCGTAGCAGAGGTTTCACAGAAATTGAACAAACGCTGATTGAAAAGATAATGAATTCTACACTAGCCTTGTTTAAAGATCCGTGGAAAAATGTAGTTGAGTTAAAACCTAAACTTAAGAAAATAGAAACGAATACTCAGTTTGCTCAGATCATGTCACCCAATGAAACTGTGGCTTTGATAACATTGAATGTAAAAATAGGAAATATTGAAGGCATGATACATATTTGTATACCGCATTTAGTTATCGAACCAATCATTTCAAAATTGAGTACAAAGTTTTGGTTTTCTGGAGCTACTAAAGAAGTTACCACGAACGATTTAAAGATTATTGAACGAAGGATAGAAACTACATTACTCCCAATCAAAGTTGTCTTAGGAAAAACTGATATTATGGTCAGAGACTTTCTAGAGCTTCAAGAAGGTGATGTGTTACCTTTAGATAGAAATATAAACGAAGATTTAAAGGTATATGTCGGAAATAGACATAAGTTTAATGGTAAACCCGGATTAAAGAAAAATAAAGTTGCAATTAAGATTACCACTGTTGAAAAGAAAGGAGATGAGTTTGATGAGTGAAATGCTATCGCAAGAAGAGATTGATGCGCTGCTTAAAGGAGATAGTGGAGCATCATTGTCATCTCAAATTAACGAAGATAACATGGAAAATTCACTTTCAGAAGAAGAAGTAGATGCATTGGGAGAAATAGGAAATATAAGTATGGGAACTTCAGCAACTACACTATTTACTTTGCTGAATAATAAGGTTACAATTACAACACCAGTTGTTTCCGTAGTTACTTTGAATGATTTAGCAAATGAGTATCCACTACCTTATGTTGCAGTAGAAGTACAATATACAGAGGGACTTGAAGGTATAAATCTCTTGATATTAAAAGAGGATGATGTAAAAATTATCACAGATTTAATGATGGGTGGAGATGGAAGTAATAAAAATGATGAAATAAACGATTTGCATCTTAGCGCCATCGGAGAAGCTATGAATCAGATGATAGGATCTTCCTCTACTTCTCTATCCACTATGTTTAATAAAAAGATTGATATTTCACCTCCTAAGGCCTTTATTACAGAATTCGATGATATTAACCTTGATGATATGCACCAAAAGGATTATGTAGCGAAAATATCATTTAGAATGATTGTTGGAGATATCATAGACAGCGAAATTATGCAAATTATACCTGTGCATTTTGCAAAAGCGCTAGTAGCAAATC
>JAUQXG010000210.1 GCA_030834765.1 Lutispora sp. | reverse complement strand
ATTAACTTCTACTCTTCTACTTTCAAAGCTTCCTTTATTCGTCACAGTAACATATATGCTGTCTGATGAGCTTCCTAGTTGAGATATTGTTACAATTACTTTCGTATCCGACGAAGAAACAGTTCCAGTGCCTAAAAGTGTTCCGCCCTTAGCTGAATCATATACTCTTACTACATCATTAGGACTTAAACCTGTAACAGCAACCGTATCTGGCGAGCTTACATTATTCGTTACTGATATATTATCTGTATCTGGCTCGGAGGATACATACTCAGCGGGAAAATCGATTTTAATCCTGTCGCTTTCAATCATTCCCTTATTGGTTATAGAAATATATATACTACCACCAGTCTTCCCTAATTGAGCTATAGTGATTGTTGCATCTACCTTGGAAGATGCAACCGTTGCAGATCCCAAGAGGCTCCCACCTTTAGCCTGATCATATATCTTAATCATATCCCCAACAGAAAGATAACTAACAAATATAGTATCAGACAAGCCTGCGTTATTTTTTACAGTCACATTATCTGAATCCAAAGCTTCGGATTTAGGTTCAGATAAGTAATCAACCTTTGTTCGAATACTTTCAAGTTCCCCTTTACTGGTAACTGTTATATAAACACTTCCTGCTGATGACCCTAACTGAGCAATGGTCACAGTCCCTTCGGTTTTAGTTGCAGAAGCAGTTGTGGATCCTAGAAGTTTTCCTTCTGTCCCAGCATTGTATACCTTGATAGTTTCTCCTCCATAGAGGTTACTTACTACTATCGTGTCAGATTTTCCTACATTATTATTTATTATTATATTGTCAGTGCCTGGAGCCACAGATTTGGGTTCCGGCAAATAATCGACTTTTGTTCTGATACTTTCAAGTTCTCCCTTGCATGTAACAGATATGTATGCACTGCCAGCTGGAATACCTAGCTGTGTAATATTCATTGCTATTTCTGACTTGGTAGCAGAAATATTTGCAGTTCCTAGGAGTTTACCTTCCGTGGCAGCATTATATACCTTTACAGTCTCACCACCATAAAGACCCACTATATTAATGACATCAGCTTTCCCAGCATTATTAGTTATTGTTATGTTTGCTACACTTGGTGCTGTGGATATGGGCTCTGCAGAATAGTTAACCTTTGTTCTGCTGCTTTCTAATTCCCAAGTACTTTTAACGGATATGTAAACACTTCCAGCAGCTGAACCTAGCTGTGATATGCTTATAGATGCTTCCGTACGATTAGTAGAAACCGTAACAGAACTCAATAACTTTCCTGCTGTAGGCGCATTATATAGCTTAACAATGTCACCTCCACAAAGACCTCTTATCAGGATTGTATCCGCTTTTCCTACGTTATTGACTATTGTAATATCGCTGGCATTTGGAGCAACAGAAGTATCCTGCGCTGATACAATAATTGAATTAGTTAATAATGTAAATAACAATATTAACATATAGAATAACTTTGAATTAGATCGTTTCAATATTTTATGTCTCCTCTCATCACTTGCATCCATGCATAATTTCTCCTAATATTTTTATCGGCAAAATATAGTATAAAACTTACATAATCACTGTGGCAAATTTGTGGCAGGATGAATCAACCATATTAAAAATATAAGTAACATAAGTTTAATATATATACAAATTATAAAAAGCTGAGGTAATACTATAAATAAAAGTATTCCTCAGCCTTTCCATTGGTTTTATTCTGCTAAAATAATATTTACTTTTAATAATCTTGATTATCAATTTTATATTTGACTTAGTTGAAACAAAAGCTCTCGGCCTCTTTTCCCTGCCTCTTCCATAAGTCCCATTTTTCTAAAACAATATGTTATTTTTGAAGCTTTTGATCCATTTATTTTCATGGATCTTGCAAGTTCTTTATTGGTAAATAGTTGATTCATATCCTTTGGAAGCAGGTTCATCAAATCATACTTATTATGAAATTGATGAGATGAAATTACTTCAACTAATCTTCTATCCACAATGCTTACACCTTTTCTTCTCCAGCTCCCTTTGCCGTCATCACACCTTATTTCTTCTGCTTTAATCATCAAAATTTCTAATGTCAAATTTTCCATGCACATGATGTCTGGCGCTCTCATAAGCTCAGTAAATAAATCTTCAATTTTACCTTTTTTATTTGATTTTCTTCGATTGAGCACTTCGCCTTTATCTGAGACTTTTAATATAAACTTTTCTACCGCTATAGGGTGCACTAGAATAACCTTATTAGACCTTAAAAGACTTCTTAATTTTTTAGATATGGCATAAAAGTTCTTAGTCTGAATCTCTATCAGCGTTTCGCCTCTTTTTATATCAATGATTGAGCCTTCATGCTTTTCTTCTATCATATCTCCTGATTTAAAATACCATCTTTTAATATCTGAATGCAGTGAGCTTTCATTATGTGTTCCTATATTCATCCTCTTTTGTACCCCATTGCTCTTATTTTAACATCTTACTTCTTATTGTATTCCAATACTGATCATTTTCAAGTCCCAATCTCCAAATACCTATTCCTGATAGTCCATAATCATTTACGATATCTAGCTTATATCCGAGACTTCTCTCATTTTCAAACCAAACTTCATGATTGATTCCAGCCTCATCTTTATAGTTGAAATATGGTGTTTTCGAAACACTATCCCATATTATTTTTTCAGAATACTTCGATGCAAGATTATTTATTGCATTTATTCCATAAGCTTTCGTAGTCCCGCTGCTCCAATCATATCCATAACTTGCTGTGCCAAGCATAATTTTTTCTCTAGGTATGACAGTTACTGCATACGCTGCAACCTTTCTCACCCATTCATAGGAAGCTACTGGACCTGGCTTTCCTCCTGGATAATGCTCGTCATAGCTCATTATCATAATCTTATCTGCATACTTTGCCAATTCTTTATAATCAAAGGCTCCGCTCCATGAATCAGTTAACTTGTCCATTGTTTTTGCAGGAATTGAAATTGTCAAAAGCAATCCTTGAGAATGCAAAGTTTCATATAATTCTTTTATAAAATCACTATAATTTTTTCTATTATAATAATACAAGCCTTCAAAATCAATATTTACTCCAGCATAATTATACTGCTTCAATAACTTTGTTATATTCTTTATAGCGTTTTTTCTATTATTTTGACTTTCCAAAAGTTGCTTTGCAATATCTCCATTAAAATTATTGGAAACCATGGCTAATGGCTTAATACCGTTTTTATTGGCAAAATTCATATATTCAATAGGTGCTTTTGTAATTGGTGCAATCAAATTAATATTACCTTTTTCATCTGTTTCGTAGGTATGGGTAACTACAATATCAATCATAGCATGATTTTTCACAAGGGAATTATATGAACTTTTATCTCCATCGTAATAATAGGTTGCAAAACCCAATACCATATTAAATGTTTTATTTGATTTCATTTCTATTGCTTTTAACTTTATTAGTTTACTAAAAAGCTCAGCATTATTAGATTTAATTTTATAACTTCCATAGTCTTTACTAAATTCAAAAGCTGCTTTTATCGTGCTTAAAGTTGTTGCTTTGTTAACAGCCTGCTTGTCTGCAAAAACTATATTAAAAATAGTAAATATAATAGCAGCAATAATAAATGAAATGAAATATTTCTTTGAATTTTCCATGGTTCCCCTCACTTTCTCTTATTATGTATAATATAACATACTTTATGTAAACTAAGTTAGAAGTAATTTTTAACAAAAAAAATGCTGGTACCGAAGGATACTAGCATCTTTTTGAAAGTTGTATATATTAATAATTAAATGGGCTATAGGGATTATAGTAGGGTGGATAATTGTAAAAATCATTTCTTCTGCGTCTTCTTCTTCCTCTTCTGAACAATTCGTTTAAAAATAGAATCTGAAACAAATCTCTTCCAAAGTTTCTTCTTCTTCCGAATTGAGCAATATTTGCTACTGGTAATGTTTCATTTTCTTCTGCCAGCTCAGGCATTTCTTTTTTCATTTCATCATAAACTTTATCTGTAATTTGTTCTACCATATTTTTATCCATATATTTATCATAAAGCATTTCATCTTTCTTTTCCATTTTGTCTATTTCCTTGGTGACATATGGCATCATCTTTTTGCAATTATCTGGATACATCTCCATTATGTCCATCTCCAGCTCGTCATCTTCCATTTCCATCATAGGCATCTGATTATTTGGCATATTCATTATTGGCATCTGTGCATTTGGCATATTCGATATTGGCATCTGTGCATTTGGCATACTCATTATTGGCATCTGTGCATTTGGCATATTCGATATTGGCATCTGTGCATTTGGCATATTCGATATTGGCATCTGTGCATTTGGCATATTCGATATTGGCATCTGCGCATTTGGCATATTCATTATTGGCATCTGTGTATTTGGCATATTTGATATCGGCATCTGTGCATTTGGCATATTCTCCTCTGGCATTTGCATCATTGGCGACTGCATATTGCATGGCATTTGATTTCCATACATATGCATCATTGGACAGTAATTCATTCTATTATCCATGATTAACCCCCTAATTTTTACATAGTCAATCATAATATATGTAAACTACTTGATTCAGTTGCAAGTACAAATTAAAAATCCTCATGTTCCCATGAGGATTTCTTTAAACGCTTAATTCTCTATCGATGATTGCTTCTAATATTTTAGATGCCTTAACTATTATATTGCTGCATTTTAGTTCTTCCGTCCTATGCATATCCTTCAAAGGTTTACATACCGTACTTCCCATCTCACTCTCATAACTTTCAAAAAATTCTCTTGTCAAAAGCTTAACTCGATCACTCTCATGGGCTCTATTTACAATGAATAATGTTCCTAGTACCATTACCCCTCCTGTCAAAGCTCCGCATACACTTTCCATTCCAATACCTCCGCCAAATCCTGCGGACATTTTCAATGATGCATGATCCAAACCAAGATCATATACTTCATTGGATGCATATAATATTTTTTCCGCACAGTTTAGATCTAAATCCTCCCCATATCCTTGTTTTAATAATTCACTTAATTTCATTCTTCTCCCCCACCTTTCTTTATATATGGCCTATATCACGAAAGGGAAACAGCCTCATAGTAATTCTACCAATAATACTATCAATTTTTACAAAGCCTACTGCTTCTCTTCGACTATCATTGCTAAATAGCCGATTATCCCCCATAACAAATATGTGTCCCTCTGGCACGATGGTATCTATTTCTCCATCTGTAATACCATCAGCAATATAATCCTCCTCTTGTTTTTGTCCATTTATATATACTTCGCCATCTTTCACCTTTACTTCATCACCTGGAAGTCCTATTACCCTTTTTACCAGGTTTTTCTTCATGCCCATGTCTTTCCATATACCTTGGGGAAATTCAAGGTCAGTTTTAAAAGCTACAACATCACCTCTATTGGGCGAATGCATCTTATATGAGATTTTATCTAATATAAGCATATCTTTATTGTGTAAAGTAGGATTCATTGACTGACCATCTACGACCGCTATTCCACCAAATATATTTATGACAAATGCAAGGGCAAAAGCTGCTATTATTGTTTTTATCCATTCAAAAATTTCTTTTTTTAATTCACTCATATTAACCTCTTCCCGCATCTTCTGCGTATCATGCAGTTGCTGCATAAAATAGAATTGAAAAAAATCATCGCTTTTTCAACTTACACTTCTACTTAGTCAATTTCTCCGCCCACTCCTGGGCATCAAATAAAATTCTTTCTTCATCCATTGTCAACACTTCTTTATCCTTCATTATTATTCTTCCATCTATAATAACAGTTTCCACATCTTCAGAGTTACTGGAATAAACTAACGAAGATTTTGCATTATATTTAGGGTAATAATGGGCCTTTTCCGTATCAATGATTATGATATCCGCTTTCATTCCTGGTTCAATCTTTCCAAGCTCATGCATATTCAAAGCTTTGGCCCCATTCACTGTTGCCATTTTTATTACTTGATCCACTGGCAATGCAGTAGGGTCTTCTGTAAATACCTTCTGAAGATATGCAGCCATTCTCATTTCTCCAAGCATATCAAGATTATTATTGCTGGATGCTCCATCTGTACCCAATGCTATATTTATGCCTTTATCTAAAAGCTTACCTATAGGAGCTACTCCACTGCCTAGTTTCATATTGCTTCTAGGATTGTGAACTACGTTAACCTTTCTCTTATAGAGTATTTCAATATCTTCATCATCTACAACCACACAGTGAGCAGCTAGGGTTCTTTCATTTAAAAGTCCAGCGCTATCAGCAAGCTTTATAGGTGAAATACCATACTTCTCTATGCAGTTTTTTACTTCATCTTTTGTTTCAGATAAATGTATCTGAACTGGCACGTTCATTTGAGCTGCTTTATTTGCTACCTTTTTTAAATAAGGGAGGGAGCAAGTATAAACAGAATGAGGTCCAAACATCACCTGAATCCTGCCTGAAAAAGCATGATGATAGCTCTTATAAAATTCTATATTCTCCTGAAGTCTATAATCTAAGTCCTCTTCACCACTTTCTCCTTGAAGGCCTCTTGATAACACTGCTCTTATACCTGAATCTCCAACTGCTTGCGCTACCCTATCCATGAAAAAATACATATCAGAAAAGCAAGTAGTACCACCCTTTAGCATTTCTAAAATAGCTAGATTTGCAGCTGCATGTACAGCCTCTGGCGTAAGTTTATCTTCAATAGGAAATATTTTATTAAAAAGCCAGTCCATAAGCTTTAAATCATCTGCATAATTTCTTAGTATGCTCATAGGAGTATGATTATGGGCATTAATAAAACCTGGCATAACTATTTTGCCTCTGCAATTCATTACTGTATGATAATTATCCTCCAAGTCTGCATTATAGTCACCAACATAATCTATGGTTGTACCGCTTATACCTATACAACTCTTTTTCAGCAAGTCATTATTACCATTCACCGTTATGACATCAGCATCTTTTAGAAGTATTCTCAGTTTACTCACCCCATCCTTCTAAATATTTTTCTTGTTCTTCCGTCAATTTGTCAATATTTATACCAAGGCCTTTTAGCTTCATATAGGCTACCTGCTTATCTATTTCATCAGGCACATCATAAACCTTATTTTCCAGCTTTCCTTCATTATCATTGATATATTTCGCTGATAATGCTTGAAGCGCAAAGCTGGTATCCATTATTTCTGCTGGATGCCCATCTCCTGCAGCTAGATTAACCAATCTTCCTTCGGCAAGTAC
>JAUQXG010000209.1 GCA_030834765.1 Lutispora sp. | reverse complement strand
AAAAGACAAACAGGAATCGAAGAGCTAGAAACTATATTCAATGATAATTCAGAAGAAGGCCTTCAATCCGTAATGAATGATTTTTGGGATTCGTGGTCTCAAGTTTCTAAACCAGCAGGGGGATTGACAGCAAGAGCGCTTGTAAAAGAAAGTGCTATAGCTTTTGTCGAGACTGTCAGGTATTTGGATCAAACATTGACTAACTATAGAAACAATAAAGATGTTGATATAAGAGAAAATGTTAATAATCTAAATCAAATAACAAAGAGAATTGCTGAGCTTAATAAAGAGATTAGACAGCAAGAGTCAACTGGCGCTACAGCCAACGACTATAGAGATGAAAGATCGGAGCTGGTAAATGAACTGTCTTCTATGGTTAAGATAAGAGTAATAGAAGATGGTAATTCCTTTTCCATTGCAATAGAAGGAAAGCTTGCTGTAGAGGATAGTCGTTATACAGAAATAGAGGTTTATGACGATCCGGCATTAGATGGGTACGGGAGTCTTAGATGGGCAGATACAAAAGGCTCCATAATACTCACTGGTGGAGGCATTAAGGCTATGTTCGAGACAAGGGACGAATTTGTCAAAGGCTATAGGGATAGACTTGACGAATTTGTCAAAGGCTTTGCTGCAGAAGCGAATAAGATTCATGAATCGGGAAGAGGTATTAAGGACGATATACAAAGAAGTCTGTTTAAAAATGTTGTAACAGGTGATGGCACGAATATTGATTTATCCAATATCATTTTTAATTCAGATTTAAATGATTTGGATAATATAGCAGCAGGTGTTGGAACTCCAGGAAGTCCAGCGGATAATGAAGACAATCGGAATGCAAATGAGATGCTTCTTCTTAGAAATAAAAAGCTATTTTCTCAAACAAAGTATGAGGATACTGTGCCTGCAAATCAAAAAAACACTTTTGATGAATTTTATAGACTATTGATATCTGATTTAGGCATCAGTGGGCAGGAGGCACAGACGGCAGCTACAGCACAGGTGACATTAGTAAGTCAGATATACAATAGAAGAACAGAGCTTAGCGGAGTATCCCTTGATGAAGAGATGGCAAATATGATTAAGTATGAAAAATCATATAATGCTTGTGCAAGGGTAGTCAATGCTATGGATGAAATGATAGATTATATCGTAAATAAAATTGGAATAGTAGGAAGGTAGTGAGTAGATAGTATGAGATCAACTTTTGGTTCATTTAATATAGCGACTTCAGGACTTTTTGCAAGTCAGAGATCTTTGGATGCAGCAAGTCATAATATTGCAAATGCAAATACAGAAGGCTATTCAAGACAGAAAGTACTTCAAAGAGCAACACTGCCAATATCTACTTCCAATGGAATGATGGGTAATGGTGTAGAGAGTTTTGATATCGTTAGAATGAGAAGTGAATATTTAGATTATAAATATTGGGGACAAAACAAGACATATAATGAATGGCGCATAAAGAGCGATAATCTATCAGAGCTAGAGGGAGTATTCAATGAACCCTCTGATAGTGGTGTTAGGAAGGTTATGGACGAATTCTTTTCGTCCCTTGAAGAGCTTTCTAAAAAAACTGGAGATGTTTCCTATAGAACGAATGTAGTAGAAAAAGCTGTAACTTTTGCAAACTCAATAAATAGAAATGGCAATGAAATTGTAAACTCAATCAGAGATATCAATTTTACAGTAAAAAGTAAAGTTGAAGAAGTGAATACCCTCGCTAAGCAAATAGCGGATTTAAATAAGCAAATATTTAATTTAGAGCTAGGAAATCATAAGGCTAATGATATGAGAGATCAAAGAAATGTTTTGATTGACAAGCTTTCAAATATTGTAGATATAAATGTTTCTGAGTACAAGCTAAATACCAATGAGGATGAAAACTATATAGGACAAAAGGTAATGCAAATAAGTGTAGGAGGCATAACTCTTGTAAACCATACTGATTATAATAAAATGGGAACTAAAAGTGTAGACATGGAGCCTTACACAAGTATGTCAGGGGATCAAGTAGATATGGTTATTTGGGAAAGTTTTAATAATCAAGCAGTAAACATACAAAGCGGAGAATTAAAAGGCTATATCGATATGAGAGACAGTGATGGAAGCGGCAACACCTATAGAGGCTTACCATATTATTTAACGAAGCTAAATGAATTTACAAATGACTTTGCAAAGGCATTTAATCAGCAGCATGCTTATTATGATTACCCTACGAATACTATGCCTACCTATGATTTAAACGGAGATTCATCCTTAAACCCAGATGGTACTATAAAAACTTATTTCTTTGATGAAACAGCAACTAATTGCTTGAAGTTCAAGGTGAAAGATGATGTGATTGCAAATCCGAAGCTGATTTGCGCAGCATCCACTACAGATGGGGAAAGTGATAATACAAATATAAATAAGTTAATAAGCTTAAGACAAAGTCAAGCAATTTTTACATCAACAAAAGGAACCCCTGATGATTTCATTAAATCTTTATTATCTGCTTTAGCAGTTGATACAAGCCAAGCAGAGAGAATGACTGATAATTATCAGGCTATGGTGGAGCAGACGAAAACTTCTAGATTATCTGAGTCACAGGTTTCTTTGGATGAAGAAATGGCAGATACAGTGAAGCTGTCACAAGCATATAATGCATCAGCAAGAATGGTAACGACTATAGATGCAATACTTGATACTACAATAAATAGACTTGGCCTAGTAGGCAGATAGTGAGGTGCAAAGATGAGAATAACCAATGGTATGATGGTAAATACCCTGATGAGAAACTTAGGTAATAATTTAAAGAAAATGGATAAAACACAGCAAAATCTTGCTACAGGAAAAAAGTTTATCAATCCCTCAGATGATCCAATAGGTGTTTCAAGAAGTTTAAGGCTCAATACTGACATATCTGTAATGGATCAATATAAAAGAAATGTTTCTGATTCCCAGTCTTGGATGGAGACTACAGAGATAGCACTAAGCAATATAACTGAAATACTAAAAAGAGCCAAAGAACTTACTGTCCAGGCATCTAGTGAGACATATTCCGTGGATCAAAGAACGGCAATAGCAGGTGAAATAGAACAGCTCAAAGAACAGCTTGTATCTATAGCCAATTCCAATTATGCTGGCAGCTATGTTTTTTCAGGATATAAAACAGATAAAAAGCTGCTAGATGATTCGGGTATATATGATGTTGGTGGACAAACTCTATCTATCTCTGAGAATATAGGGATAAATGTAGGAACTGGCGATAGATTAAGCATAAACTTTGTAGGGCAAAGAGTGTTTGGTATAGGTCTTGGAACTGATCCTATTGCCGTGACTGGAAATGCGGTTGGAGGTACGTCGAAGAGTCAGCTTATTGATGTTTTTGATCAGCTTGTTACTGATTTAAAGGCGGATAACACTACTAATATAAATGCAGCTTTAGGTAGAATTGAAAATTATATGGATAATACAAATGCCGTACGAGCAGAGATTGGAGTTAAGGGAAATAGACTTGAACTAAATGCCAATAGACTTGAAGATGATTTATTAAATTTAACAGGCCTTTTATCAAAGAATGAAGATGCTGATATGGCTGAAGTAATCATGAATTTAAAAAATGAAGAAAATGTATATAAAGCCTCTTTATCTGGAGGTGCAAAAATAATACAACTAAGTCTGGTAGATTTTATAAGATAGGTGATTTGAAATGATGCAGATAACTACTCAAAAAGCTGTGCTAGATATTAGATCAACACCTGCTAAAATTACAATAAGACAGCCACAGGCAGACTTTGATCTTAAACAGACATTGCCAAAATTCGACATTGATACTGAGCAAATAAGAGTGGTTATAGATCAAAGCCAATGTTTTAGCGAGGCAGGAAGAAAAAGCAATGGAGAGCTTATACAAGAAGCAGCGCAGATGGGGATGCAAGCAGCTTTGCAAGGGATAGAGAGAAGAAGTTCAGAAGGTGATATGCTGGCTGCTATTGATAATCCAACTAACCCGATACCTGAAATTGCTTTAAATAATCTATTTGAAGAGAAGGAATTTAATATAGATAGCATTCCTAAAAGCAGACCGAAGATTGACTTTGTTGGAGGCACTGTGGATATAAAATTGATAGAAGGTAAAATAGATATCGTAACAAAGCCCAACAAAGCAGAAATAGATGTGCGTTTGGGAGGAGTAGAAATTTCTTTAAGTCAGCATCCAAGCATTACAATGAGATATATTGGAGAAAATGTTGATTTGATGGTATAATTAGTCTAACATTATTTGAATGGAGAGTTGTATATGATTGTTAGAACTAAATTTTTTGGAGAGATCGAGGTACAACAAAAAGATATAATTAAATTTGCTGAGGGCATTTTGGGATTTCCTGACTATCTTAAGTATATATTAGTCCATCCAGAAGGTGATGTGCCTTTTATCTATTTACAATCAATAGAAGATATTAATACTTGTTTTGTAGTTATGCAGCCTATATTTATACTTGAAGATTATGAGATTGATATCAGTAAAGAGACTGTTGATAAACTACATATCGAAAAGCCTGAGGACGTTGAAATGTATACAATATTAACGATACCTGAAGAAACCAAAAAAATGACTGCAAATCTGAAAGCACCTATATTAGTAAATAGAGCTAATAATATGGCGATACAAGAGATACTTCAGGATAGTCAATATGAAATCAGACATAAAGTAATAAAGGAGGCTGATGCCTCTTGCTAGTACTCACTAGGAAAAAGAACGAATCCATTATGATTGGTGAAGATATTGAAATTCTAATCACTGATATAGGCGAAGATAAGGTAAAGATAGGTATTAATGCACCTAAGAATATGAAAGTGTTCAGAAAAGAGCTATTAGTCGAAATTGAAAATGAAAATATTAAATCCATTTCAGATAAACCCTTAGATTCTGCGAAACTATTGGGTGTGTTAAAACAAAAAAAATAATTTTTCGACAGAATCATTTTGGGTATAAAGTTTTATTGGTTAGAGCCGAAATATGTATTAAGAAGCAAAAATATACTGAATAACATATCGGATCCATATATTATTCAGTATATTCAGCAATATATTCCGGAAAGGATTCCGGATAATAAATAAACACTTCCATAGGAAGTGAATTATCAAGGAGGAAAAATAAATGAGAATAAACAATAACTTAATGGCATTAAATGCCCACAGACAATTAGGAATGAACAATGTAGGACAAGGTAAGGCACTTGAAAAATTATCATCAGGCTTAAGAATCAATAGAGCAGCTGATGATGCAGCAGGTCTATCCATATCAGAGACAATGAGAGGCCAAATCAGAGGTCTTCAACAAGCACAAAAGAACGCACAAGATGGTATTTCATTGATTCAAACAGCAGAAGGTGCAATGAATGAAATCAGTGATATGCTTGTTCGTATGAAAGAG
>JAUQXG010000208.1 GCA_030834765.1 Lutispora sp. | reverse complement strand
ATATTCTGTCAATTCTCAATATGATATAATTACCATATTGTGTTATTTGAAAGTTACAAGACATACTAGCCAGAAGTAAAGGAGATGAAGAATATTATATGAACGATAGAAAATTTATCAATATCGAAACAGAAAGAATTATATTAAGGAAGTTTAGAGAATCTGATGCAGAAGCATTTTTAAAGTACAGAACCAAGCCTGATGTAGTTATATATCAAGGAGAAAGATGGGAGAGCTACAAACTTGAACAAGCTCGTGAATTTGTAAAAGAGCAAATGAATTTCGAGCCTGATATTCCTGACACCTGGTTTCAAATTGCAATTGAATTAAAGTCTACTGGAGATCTCATAGGGGATTGTGCAATACATACATTACCACAAGACACGAATCAAGTGGAAATAGGATATACATTGGACCCCTTATATCAAAATAAGGGATTTGGAAAAGAGGCAGTTAAATGTCTATTGGGATATATATTCAATGTGTTGAATAAGCATAGAGTGATTGCAATAACTGATGTAAGAAATAAGAACTCAATTAAATTGCTTGAGAATATAGGAATGAGGAGAGAAGGCCATTTTAGAAAAAATGCTTGGTATAGAGGCGAATATACAGATGAATATTTATTTGCATTGCTAAAAGAAGAAGTCATAGGGTGGGATTTTTTAGGGGGAATATGAGTGCTAGAAGCTAGAAATATTAAGCAGGAGCTTCCTGCACTAGAATTAAATGAAATGCATGTTTCTGAAATAGCGAAAGATGCAGTCTACAATGATGACAAGTTCTTGTTTTATGAGGATGTTTTTAAGGTTATACCAGAGTTAGGCAAGAGATATAGATTAGGAATAGTATCTGATACTTGGCCATCCCTAGAGAGGGTATTTAGAAATGTTGGACTTAGAAATTATTTTTCTACATTTGTTATGTCTTCTGTTTTAGGTGTAAACAAACCACATGAATTAATGTTTAAAACGGCACTATCAGAATTAAATGTAAGTTCAGAAGAAGCATTATTTATCGATGATAACACTAGTAATATAGAAGGTGCTAGAAAGCTGGGCATACAATCTATTTTAATGCTAAGAGAAGATAAACCTAAATTAGATATAGGATCATTATGCATTCATAATCTATATGATTTACAATGGATTTTAAAGATACGAAGCTTATATGAATATGAAAGGGGGATAGATTTAGTGAGATCTTAATATGAATAAGGCATGCTCTCACTAAAGATAAACAATGAATAGTATAACAAAATTAAAGACAGGTGATTCCATTGGTATTTTTTCACCATCATCACCTATAACATATTCCTGCCCTAACAGGTTTGAAAGGGCAAAAAAGTATTTGCAGAGTAAGGGCTTTAAAATAATAGAAGGAAGCTTAACAGGAAAATGCGACTTCTACAGATCTGGGAGTATTAAACAAAGAGCGGAAGAATTAAATGCTTTAATTAGAAATCCAGAAGTAAAAGTTATCATGTCTACAATCGGAGGAATGAATTCAAATTCAATTCTTCCTTATATAGATTATGATGAATTTAAAAGAAATCCTAAAATAATAATAGGATATTCGGATGTTACTGCTATTTTACTTGCAATATATGCAAAAACAGGAATAAATACTTTTTATGGACCTGCATTAGTTGCATCCTTTGGGGAATTCCCTCCATTTGTTGATTATACCTATGAGTATTTCGAAGACATTGTTACAGATAATATTCAAATCCCATATACTTTAAACGCACCACCAATTTGGACAGACGAATCTTTAGAATGGGAAAAACAAGATAGAGGAAAAGAAGAAAGAGAAAATAACTTGATAACAGTATATGATGGGATTGCTACAGGAAGATTGATGGGTGGAAATTTGAATACAATGCAGGGTATTTGGGGCAGTGAATATATGCCTGAAATAAAAAAAGGTGACATACTCTTTATAGAAGATACCATGAAAGATGCTGGAACCATTGAGAGAAGCTTTTCTTTGTTGAAGCTAAACGGAGTATTTGATAGGATTTCTGGCATTATACTTGGAAAACATGAATTGTTTGATGATTCAGGTACTGGGAGAAAACCATACGAAATATTATTAGAAGTAATGGGAGATAAAAGGTTGCCATTCATTGCCGATTTTGATTGCTGTCATACGCATCCAATGATGACTCTACCAATAGGGTGTGAGATTGAGCTTGATGCTGCAAATAAGAAAGTAACTATTATCCAAGATTGCTTTAAGTAATGTTTTGATACTAAATATTTGCAAATGATGAAATTATAAATAGCTTTTCATAGATCTTATAAATGTGATATGGAGACATGCTGATTGAAAGTGTTGGTGAATTGTACGAGGGAATCATTAATTTATTAAGCAAATTAAAAGAACTAGGATATAAGCCTTGCATTTATTCTAACGGTGGAAAGAATTATAGAGAAGCAATTATAGAGAAGTTTTCCTTTTAGGCTTATACTAGGAGTATCTAGATTGGTAAATAGAATTACTTTATCTCATAACTTGGTGGAAAGGAGATTAAGAACATGAAAGTAATTTCTATTATTAGCAGCAGTAGAAAAGGTGGCAATACAGAACGTATTGTGAAATATATAGAGGAAGCTTTTTTACAGGTTGCAACTGAAAAAAAGCTAAAAGTTGAGTTTGAACAAATATGTCTAGCCAATTTAGATATTAAGTTCTGTAGAGGTTGTCGAATCTGCTTTGATAAGGGTGAAGATTTATGTCCTTTAAAGGATGAACTCTTAAATATTAGAGATAAAATTAGTCAAGCTGACGGGATAATACTTGCAAGTCCTGTATATGTTGAGGACATAAATGGCGTAATGAAAAATTGGATTGATCGCATGGCATTCCACTGCCATCGACCTGCCTTTTTCAATAAAACTGCAGTTATTGTTACAACTTCCAGTGCTGGCACATCAAATCATGGGTTAAGAACAATGAAATCAGCTCTAAGCGCATGGGGATTTCATGTTTCTGCGCAAAGAAATTTCAAGACGGGTGCCTTTATCGAAGATAATGAGATTAACTATCGCCATGGCGATCAAATTAGAAGCATTGCTAATAAATTATTTTGTACTATCAATGGACATAGAGCCGAATACCCATCATTCTATTCCCTTGTGATATTTAAAGTACAGCAGATATACTGGGGAAAAACTAGGAAGGAACAAGATACATTCGATTATTTTTATTGGAAAGACCAAGGATGGAGTGAAAAGACCTGCCACTACTATGTACCTCATCATGCAAATTCTATAAAGGTAAGTCTTGCAAGGATTGTAGGGAATATTGTTTCGAATTTTTTTGCCTAGGCGCATAGCGTAATTATAGAATAATATGAATTAAAGTTTATTAGGAGAATTTCATATGGATATAGAAATGATCAATCAGTATATTAGGGCTATGGAATTGCAGCGAGATAAGATATCTTCTTTTTCTCAGTATCCGTTTTGTCTTCCTGCTATACATAACTTGTTTGATTTAAAATTTCATCCTAACGTTACTTTTATTGTAGGGGAGAATGGAACTGGAAAATCAACTGTTTTGGAAGCTGTGGCAGCTGCATATGGCTTCAACCCTGAAGGTGGAACAAAGAATTTTAACTTTTCATCCAGGGATACTCATTCGAACCTTCATAATTATATTAGACTAATTAAGGGAGTTAACATGCCTAAGGATGGATTTTTTCTCAGAGCAGAAAGTTTTTATAATGTTGCGACTAATATTGATGAATTGGATGAAGGAGGTATAGGCCCTAAGATTATAGACTCCTATGGTGGGCATTCATTGCATGATCAATCACACGGAGAATCATTTCTTACTTTGTTCTTAAATAGATTTAGAGATCAGGGAATATATATATTGGATGAACCTGAGGCCGCTCTTTCTCCTATTAGACAAATGACTATAATCTCTAGAATGCATGAGTTGGTCTTACAGGGAAGTCAATTTATAATAGCAACACATTCACCCATTATTATGGCATATCCTAATGCTATTATTTATGAAATAAAAGAAGGCTTTCATGAAGTTAGATATGAGGAAACTGAACATTATCAAGTTATGAAGGATTTTCTTAATCATACTCAGAAAATATTAGATGTACTAATGAAATAAAGTTATTTATTACTAACTTATGTGCTTGCATATCAATCAACAGAGGAATTTGCAACAAAACTTGGATACTCATTTCCCTCTTTAGCAACATGTGGTTAATAGGAATAATCTAGTATGGTAAATATAGATTTAAAAGAGGTGATCATATAATGGCAATGATTCATTCAAAACACTATAATTTAAGCATAGGAGAGTTAACAATTGAATCTGCGCAGTTAGCGGATGCGGAAGAAATAATTTCTTTTATAAAACAAGTTGAAAGTGAAACTGATTTTTTAATAAGAGAGCCTGGCGAGTTTAATGTGAGTGTAGAAGAGGAAAGAAAATATATTGAAAATAAGTTAAAGAGTGATATAGAAGTATTCTTCACTGCGAAAGTAAATGGAAGAATCATAGGAACATTAGGATTTGCAACGATTCCTTACAATAGGTACAAGCATAAAGGACAATTTGGGATATCTATTATGAAGGATTTTTGGAATTATGGGATTGGACATAAATTAATAGATACTTTAATAAAGTGGGTAGATCATATAGGCATTATCAAAACCACTTTAGAGGTGGATTCAGATAATTTAAGAGCCATAAATTTGTATAAGAAATTCGGATTTACTCAAGAGGGAATATTAAAAGATGATAAATATATAGGGCATGGAATTTACAAAGATTCTATAATTATGGCAAGAATAAATAACCAAATGCAGATATATTGACTTTATGATAATTCATATATTTTTCATATACTAAATATTAGTTAATAAGAAGAGGTAAGGGAAAGGCCCTATGAGTATGTTTGCAAATAGCAATTAGATTTGTTTTTAAGGAGAAAAATGAAAGAAGTTTATATGAATAAAGAGGGAATTGAGGCAAGAATCCACCAGTGGGGAAACACTAGAAATCCAATAATTGTATGTTTGCATGGATTGGGGAGTACGAGCCTCAGCTTTATTGAGTTAGGCTATTTATTAAAGAATGAATATCATATTATATCAATAGATTTACCAGGGCATGGAAAAACACCTGGATTTTTAAAAGAAGAAGATTATGAAATGCCGAATATGACAAGATGGATTGATAAAGTTGTTTCTCATATAACAGATAATAGTTTTTATATATTGGCACATTCTTGGGGTGCAGACATTGCACTGCATTATATAGCGGCATACTCATCAAAAGTGATGAAGACTATGCTATTAGATGGAGGATATTATATAAAGACAGACCTTTACGATTATAGAGCTTCAAAATCAGAAAAGATAGATTCATTACAGAGTGAAATAGATTATTATATAAGGGACTTTGATGAATACTGCTTTGATACTTTACAAGAGCATATTGAAGTAGAAAAGAATAATTATAATAGATGGTCTTACTTATTAGAAGAAGCCTCAAGGGATTTAATAAGAGTAGAGATGGGTAAATATGAATACCATGCAAAGGGTTCTACTGCGAGAGGGGCTATAAAATCAATGTATCTTTACCCACCTAATTCTATTTATGATAATTTGCCAAATTCAATCTATTTATTGCAAAGTACGCTACCGGAGTCTATGAGTGAAATCAGGGAAATTTTAGTTGACAAATTTAAGAGCAGTACAGGCTCAAAGGTAAAGCGGATTGATGGAGCAACTCATATGATTCATTGGGACAAACCTAATCAGGTAGTTGAAGAAATATTATGTTGGTTTAAGTAAAGGGTTTTTATTTAATATAAGAGCTACCAGTTATAAAATATTTTATATGAAATCATGAAATAAAAAATATGATAAATCGACGAAAACCTAAATGGAGGTAATTTATGTGTAACGAAAGCATTATCCGGCAAATGAAAGAAATCTTTGCAGAAATTCCTTTTGGAATAAAACATACGCTTAGGGTTTTAAAAAATGCTGAAGATATCATGGAAGGTGAAAATATAAGTGAAGAAGAAAAGAAGTTAATATCTACTACTGCGATACTTCACGATATTGGTGCAGTAGAAGCGCAACATAAATATGGTTCAATAGAAGGGGTATATCAGGAAAAGGAAGGTCATTTGGTAGCAAGAAAAATATTAGAAAAAGAAGGCTATGATTTAAAAGATATAGAAAGAATATGCTATATTATTGGTAATCATCACACACCTTCCAAAATTGATGGACTTGATTTTCAAATACAATGGGAAGCAGATTTATTAGAAAATTTAACAGTATTAGATATACAAAAAGATCAACAAAAGATAAAAAAATGCATTGAGGATAATTTCAAAACATCTATAGGGAAAAAGATCGCATATAATCGTTTTATTTTAGAAAAATGAAATTTTATTTCATATAATACCTGATGAGATTATATGAAATGAGGAACAAGAGGCTATTATTAAATTGTTATTTGAATAAAACTTGAAAATTACCATTAGGTTAGTGAAGGAGAGCTATATATGGATGATCTTGAATTTGTAAATGGAAGTAGAGAATTACTTGATTTAGTACAACCTCTATGGGAGAAATTAAACAAACATCATGAGACTAGCTCAACTTATTTTTCTGATAAGTTCAGAAATCTAAAGTTTGAAGTTAGAAAAAATAAGTTTATTAACGATGAAAATTTAAAGGTTAAAATAGATTTAATTAAGGATAAAGAGAAGGCCATATATATTGGATATTGTATCAGTACAATAGATAAGGACTTAATCGGAGAGATTGACTCTCTTTTTGTGGAGGAAGAATATCGAAAGTATGGACTAGGAGACAAATTGATGAATAAGTCATTAGAATGGCTGAATAGTAATCAAGTAAAAACAAAAATAATAGGAGTAGCAGAAGGTAATGAAAATGCACTAGGATTTTATAAAAAATATGGTTTTTACAGAAGAAGAGTAATTTTGGAGCAAATAAATGAATAGATTTTATTGCTTCATGGTTGCTTGATAGTACTTAATGAACATTATGAATATACTGGGGGAGGCTGCAGCAATGATTTATGTGATTAGACATGGGCAAACGGATTTGAATAAAGACGGAAGACTGCAAGGAAGGTTGGGGTTACCATTAAATGAATATGGTATAAAGCAAGCGGAATGTTTAAAAGACAAATTTAAAAACATAAAATTTGATTTTGTATTCTCTTCTCCGCAAGAAAGGGCGATTCAAACAGCTGAGATAGCAACGGGCACAAAAGCAATCATTGATACGAGACTTGATGTTTTTGATTTGGGAGAAGCTGATAGATTAAAAAAGGATGAGGTAAAAATGGTTGGAGTAGTTCCTGATTCTAGTGTTTATAAAGGCGTTGAAGAAATTCATAGCTATATAAAAAGGGTCTTTTACTTCATGGATGAACTTAAAGTTGAATTTGCTAAAAGAGAATTAAACATTTTATTATCTGGACACAAATGTACAACTGGTTGTATTGGTGCTTATTTTGAAGGTATGCCACAAGATGGAAATATATTAAGGCTATCATCAGATAATGGAGAGTATAAAGCATATGATTTCAATAGGATGCATGATATAAATTTATAAATGATAAGAGGTATCAAAAATGAACATTGTTATTAATGAACTAGCAGAGGATTTATTTTTAATTACTGTAAAGATGATCACAGAATTAATGAACTATCACAGGAAATTGAATAATGCTCCTAAAGAATATTGGCAGACGGATGAACAATCTGAAGAAACATTGAAGGATTGGAGAGAACAGGGAACTGTATATAATGTGTTTTTAGATAATGAGCCTGTAGGCTTTTTTTATGTGAGATTTGGTGGTCAGAATGTGGCATGGCTGGAGGACTTGTTTATATTGGAACAATATAGGGGCAATGGAATTGGTAAATTTGCTATGGGGAAGTTGGATGAATTAATGGTTGAGAAAAAAGTAGTAGCAATGTTTGTAGATGTGATACCAAGAAATACAAGTGCAATAAAACTATATAAGGAATGTGGATTTGACCACTTGAACTTAATACAGCTGCGAAAAAACTATGATAAAAAGTTAGATAAAAATGACAATATAGAAGTATTAGGATTTCATTTTAAAAAATATTAGAAAGCCTTAATCTATAGCATTTATACAATACACTATGTAAACATATAATTTGTGAGGTGACATGCCATGATCGTAGGAAAGCATATTGTTATTAGACAATTAGAAGTGGGAGATGAAGAATATTTATATAGATGGTGGAATGACGGAGAAATGATGGAGCACGCCACATTTGCTTTTGGAACAATGCAAAGCAAAGAATCTATCAGAAAAAACGTTATTCATCAAGCTGAAGACTATAGTATTTTTCCTGAGAATAAAAGATTTATTATTTGCACCAAAAGTAATATGAAACCCATAGGTGAAATAAATTATTCGGATTGGAGTTTAAGAAATCAGAAATGTGAGTTCGGTATAAAGATATGTGAGAAAGTCGAACAAGGCAAAGGATATGGGAAAGATGCTTTATATCATTTTATAGATTTTCTATTCAGATCGTTGAATTTGAATAAAATTGAATTGACTTCAATGGTAGATAATACAAGAGCACATAATCTTTATAAGCAGCTAGGCTTCAAGGAAATTGGAGTTGTTAGACAAAGCTTTTTCGATAGTAGAAAAGGG
>JAUQXG010000207.1 GCA_030834765.1 Lutispora sp. | reverse complement strand
GATATATGATAGTTTACCTGAAAAAAGCATTACAATGATAGAACAAGACTGCTACTATAAAGATCAAAGTCACCTATCTCCTGAAGAAAGAGTGAATACTAATTATGATCACCCATTTGCTTTTGATACTAGCCTTCTTATACAGCACATACAGCAATTAAAAACTGGACATGCTATAGAAAAGCCTCAATATGATTTCACTATACATAATAGAAAAAAAGAAACAATTTATACTTATCCAAAAGAAATAATCATTATAGAAGGAATTCTAATATTAGACAGCCCTGAACTTAGAGATTTACTTGATATCAAAATATTTGTTGATACAGATGCAGATGTAAGAATAATAAGAAGAATACTTAGAGATATTGACGAAAGGGGTAGGACTTTAGAATCAGTAGTGAAGCAATATCTTACTATTGTAAAACCAATGCATTATGAGTTTATAGAACCAACTAAAAGATATGCAGATATTATAATACCTGAAGGCGGTCATAATAAAGTTGCTATCGATGTTTTAGTAGCAAAGATAAAATATATAATAGAAGAAAAATAGAAATTGAATGAACCTCGCAGATTCAGCCAATAATATGAATAGGGAGGTTTTTTTATGCCAAAAACAAATAGCAAGAGACTTTTATCAATAGGATTGATCTTCATGATTCTATCTTTTATCTTAATAGCGAGGCTAGGTTTTATACAAATATATAAACATAGCGAATATACACAAAGAGCAGTAAGTCAAAGAATGATTAGAATACCAATTAGTGCAAATAGAGGTGAAATATTAGATAGAAATCAAATTCCTTTTACAGATAGAGATTATCAAAATATAATTATAGCCTATCCATATTTTATCAACAATAAAAATACCACTTCTGATATTATTTCTAAAGCAACAGGTATAGATAAATTAAAAGTACTTGCGAAACTTCAACAATCAGGAGATATTGCTGAGTTTGAATCAAAATCACAGAATGAATACATAAATACAATTAAAAGCGGAAAAGTCCAAGGTGTCTTATCTGTAGAAAGATTAGAAAGGTATTCCATAAACGGTTTAGCAAGGCATATTATAGGGAAAATAGACTCAAACAACATAGGCGAAAGCGGTCTAGAAAAAAAGTTTGATAATCTATTAAAAGGTGATGGCAGCGATAGCGTAGTAGCCGTTGTTGACAGCGGAAAAAATGTGATACCAGGCTTGGGCATAAGGAGAGTTCAATCAGATAATGATAATATTTTACTGACTATTGATTACCATATACAAAAAATATTAGAAGAAACATTAGATCATGATAAAATAAATGGGTCTATTGTAGTAATGGATATAAAAAATGGTAATATTCTTGGAATGGCAAGCAAACCAGATTTTTTACAAAGTAATAGCCAAAATTTATCAAGTGTCAATCAAGATTATTTAAATAAAGCTGTAAATAGCTATAATCTTGGATCTATATTTAAGGTCATTGTTGCTGCCGCTGCCATAGAAAACAAGAAAATTGATTTTCTCGAAACTTATAAATGCGAAGGTCAAATAATAAGCGGAGAAAAGACAGTAAAATGTTCAACTTATGAAACACACAAATCAAGAAATATTGATATAAATGAAGCTTTTTCATTATCATGCAATACAACTTTTATAAACATTGGCATGAAAACCGGAAGTAAAAATATTATAGATATGGCTGAGAAATTTGGTTTTGGAAAAGCACAGGCTGTTATTAGAGAAAATAAAGAAAGCATAAATGTTTTAAGCGAATCAGAGGGACAGCTTCCAAATCAAAATGACGGTATATCTAATATATCAATTGGTCAAGGAAGCCTCCTAGCCACCCCACTTCAAATCACCAGTGCCATAGCCACCATAGCAAATGATGGTATTAAATATAAACCAAGGTTAATTGATTCAATCATTTCTGGAGATGGAATAACATTAAGAAAGTTCAATGTTGAGCAGCCTGAAGTTATCATTTCTCCTGCTACAGCGAAAGCATTAAAAGTTATGATGAGACAAGTAACAGTAAGTGGTACCGGAACAAAAGCAAATATGGATGATTTGGGAGGAAGCAGCGGCAAAACAGGAACAGCAGAAGCAGGAGAAAACACCCATGCATGGTTTGCAGGCTTTGTACCCTCAAATGAACCTAAATATGCCATTACAGTTTTTATACATGATGGAAAGTCAGGAGGGGCATATGCAGCACCTGTTTTTAGACAAGTTGCAACAAATATTCTAAATCTTTATAGCAAATAAATCTTTATTGTAAATAAAGAACTTATGGTAAATAGTGAACATGCACATTTCCCCATATTATGTCATAGAATATAAGGCTACATAATATGGGAGGTGTGCTTTTATGTTTATACTCTTTTATTCAATTATAAGTACAACAATCAGTGATTTATTATTGTTATTTGGCTATGTTCAAAATGTAAATTCGTTTCCTCAACCTCTATCAACAGAAGAAGAGCAATATTATCTAGGACTTTATAAAAATGGTAATGAGGATGCAAAAAATATTCTAGTTGAGAGAAATCTGCGCTTAGTGGCGCATATTGTAAAAAAGTATGGTAACACAGGCAGAGATATTGATGATTTAATTTCAATTGGAACCATTGGATTAATAAAAGCAATTATTACTTTTAATGAAGCCAAAGGAACTAGACTTGCAACATATGCTGCAAGATGCATAGATAATGAAATATTGATGACCATAAGAGCATCTAAAAAGAGTAAAACAGAGGTTTCACTTCAAGACCCCATTGGTGTAGATAAAGAAGGAAATGAAATAAGCTTAATAGATATACTCGGTACTGAAGCAGATGCCATAGTTGATCAAGTTGAATTAAAAATTCAGACAAAAAAGCTATACCAGAAAATGGAGGCCATACTAAAGAAACGAGAGAAATTAGTGATAGAGTTAAGATACGGGTTATCAACAGGGATAAGTAAAACACAACGGGAGATTGCAGAAATGCTTGGCATATCCAGATCCTATGTTTCTCGCATTGAAAAAAGAGCAATAAGGAAATTATACAAAGAATTAAACAATGATAATATATAGATTTATGGATTAATTTGTCTTATAATATAACAATAATCATACGAAAGAGGAGAAAAATATAAAGTCATGAAAACTTATGGAATTATAGGCAATCCCTTAATACATTCAAAATCACCTCATATTTTTAACTCGTATTTTAAAAAATTTAATATAAATTCTGAATATGTTTTGATAGAAAATACATATGAGAACATAGAATTACTGATGAAGTCAATAAAGGAAAGAAACATACTAGGCTTTAATGTCACCATCCCATATAAAGAAAGTATCATGAAATATCTAGATTATATTGATGAAGCTGCTATAAAAATTGGTGCAGTTAATTGCGTAATAAACGAAAATAATATTTTAAAGGGTTATAACACAGATTTTTATGGCTTTGTGAAAAGTCTTGAAAAGGAAGAAGTAAATATTTCGAAAAAAAATGCTCTGGTATTTGGTACAGGTGGTGCCGCCAGAGCTATTTGCTTTGGGTTAGCCAGCCTTGGAATAAAAAAAGTAGTTTTGTATGGAAGAAATAAAATAGGAGGAGAGGGTTTACTAAAATCACTACAGAGCCTAGAACTATTTGAAATTAGACTACAAAGCTATCCAGTAAAAATAAACGATATACATCATGCAGATATCGTTATCAATACTACTCCATTAGGTATGTATCCAAATATTGAATCCTCTGTCTTAAATGATATAGAATTTATGGAAAAAGATAAGATATTCTATGATGTAATATATAATCCAGAAAAGACAAGATTTCTAAATATAGTTCAAAAAAACAATAAAATAATCAGTGGAAAGCATATGTTTATAGAACAAGCTGTAAAAACAATGGAATTATTAACTAATGTTGAAGAAAGTCAAAAGTTTAGAGATTATATTTATGAAAATAGATTAGTTTAGATAAAGTTTGTAAATTCCTTGTAAATTTATAGAATATATTTAAATATAATGCAGGAATTTGATAATGTATATAGAATATTAGCAATACAAGTTATTGATAAGGAAATTTTATAATAATAGGACTTATGATCTATGGTTACATTTGGGCGCTTATACCATAGTGAAGTATTGGCGCAACCGACTAGTTTTGTATTAGTTGGTTATTTGTGTTTACATAAATAAAGCAATGATATATGAATATACAAAGTTCATAAAGAGGTAGATATGAAAAAAAATCTTAAATTAGGCGATATGCTTATAGAGGCAAAGGTAATTACTCCAGCCCAGATTGAAGAAGCCATCGCACATCAAAGAGAAGTGAAAAATAAAAGACTGGGTGAAGTTCTTGTAGAATTAGGTTTTGCAAATGAAGAAGATATATTAGAGGTGTTGCAGTACCAGCTAGGCATACCCTTTGTTGATTTAGGCAATTATGATATAAATCTTAGGGCAACATCTCTGGTTTCTGAAAGTTTTGCAAGAAAACAAGAATTGATTCCTATTGGTATAAGCCAAGATGATTTATACGTGGCTATGGCAGACCCCTTAAATATGTTTGCAATAGATGATTTAAAGCTTTTGACAGGAAAAAACATAAAAGTATGTTTATCTCCCAAGTCCATTATTCAAAGGACAATAAATAGATATTACGGTGAACAAGGTGCAAAAAAAGCATTAGATGAGTTTGAAGAAAAGTATATCCCAAGCTCACTGGATGACACAGAAGAGAATGACTTATCAGAAGTAAATTCAGCACCGGTAGTAAAACTTGTCAATAACATAATAGGGCAAGCTATCAGGATGAAAGCCAGCGATATACATATTGAACCCTATGAAAATAATATTAGGGTCAGGTTAAGACTTGATGGCGATTTACAGGAAATTATGAGTTTTTCAAAAAGAAGCCATATGGCTATCGTTACAAGAATCAAAATAATGGGTAAAATGGATATTGCAGAAAGAAGAATACCTCAAGACGGAAGAATAGAAACAGAATTAGAAGGTAAAGACATAGATATGAGAATATCCTCTTTGCCCACAGTTTATGGTGAAAAGATTGTTATAAGATTATTGGATAGAGATGGATTTAACTTTTCAAAAGAAGATCTTGGATTTTCAGAGAAAGAGCTGACAATTTTTAACAAAATAATACATCAGCCTTATGGTATCATACTTGTTACAGGTCCTACAGGAAGTGGTAAATCCACAACGCTATATACAATTTTGAAAGATTTAAACAAGGAAGATCAAAATATCATAACAGTTGAAGATCCTGTAGAGTACAAGCTTCATGGTATAAATCAAGTGCAAGTAAACAACAAAGCAGGATTAACCTTTGCAAATGGTCTTCGCTCTATACTTCGGCAAGATCCTGATATTATAATGGTAGGAGAGATAAGAGACACTGAAACCGCTGAGATAGCAGTAAGAGCCTCCATAACAGGACACTTGGTTTTGTCCACCCTACATACAAATGATACTGCATCCACAATAGCAAGGCTTATGGATATGGGCATAGAGCCTTACATGGTTTCTACCTCATTAATAGGCATCATATCACAAAAGCTTGTAAAAAGACTCTGTCCCAGCTGCAAGATTGCCTATATGGCAGATACGAAGCAAAAAAACATACTTAGATTAGATGAGAAAGAGGATATAACCATATACAAGCCAAAAGGCTGCAATAAATGTATCAAAGGCTATAGGGGAAGAATTCCTGTTCATGAAGTAATGTTTCTGGATGAGAAGATAAGAAAGCTGATTGATAATAAAAACACCACAGATGATATAAAAAGCACAGCTATAAAAGAAGGTATGAAAACTCTTTATGAAAGTGCTGTGACTCTTGCATTAAATGGAATCACCTCAATAGATGAGGTGTTAAGAGTGGGATATTCTACAGATTAGGAGATGACATTATGGATTATTTGGAGTTATTAAAAGATGGCTCGGCAAGAAAGGCTTCAGACATTCACTTAAGTGTAGGTATGCCTATCATATACAGGATAAATGGGGAATTAGTAAAAATAACAGATGAGATTTTAACCCCTAAGGATACAGAAATATTTGCAGATAAATTGCTTACCCCTCAAAACAAGCAGCAATTCCTTGAAAATGGAGAAGTGGATACTTCTTTTTCCATTCAAGGGGTTGGAAGATTTAGAATAAATGCTTTTAAGCAAAGAGGCAGTTTTTCAATTGTATTGAGAATTATTCCACTAATAATACCTTCCTTAGAAGAGCTTGGAATTCCTTTAGTAGCGAAAGAGCTTGCCATGCTTCCTCGAGGGTTGATACTTGTTACAGGACCAACAGGAAGCGGGAAATCTACAACACTTGCTTCTATGATAGATTTAATCAATAAAAATAGGAATAGCCATATATTGACCTTGGAGGACCCAATAGAATATTTACATAAACATAATAAAAGCATAGTAAATCAAAGAGAGATCGGATCAGACTCCAAGAGTTTTGCAAATGGTCTAAGAGCGGCTTTAAGACAGGACCCTGATGTCATATTGGTAGGAGAGATGAGAGATCTAGAAACCATAAGTATAGCAATCACGGCAGCGGAAACAGGCCATCTGGTCCTATCAACACTCCATACACTTGGCGCATCTAAAACAGTAGACCGGATTATAGATGTATTTCCTCCAAATCAGCAACAACAGATCAGAATACAGTTTGCCGCTGTTTTAGAAGGCATCATATCACAGCAGCTTTTGCCAAAGGCTGACGGAAGAGGAAGAGTAGGAGCTTTTGAAGTTCTGACAGCAACTTCGGCAATAAGAAATCTTATAAGAGAAGAAAAAAGTCATCAAATAGATACTGCAATACAAACAGGAGCAAAGTATTCCATGCAGACAATGGACAATTCCCTCCTAAGTTTGTATAAAAGAGGTCTTATTACAGAGGAAGCTATGATGTCACAAGGCTTTAATCCAGACATACTAAGAAAATACATATTTTAACTTTAGTGCATAGAGTGCCTTACGGATCGCTCACTTATATAAATATACTTGTAGGGATGACCCTAGGAGTCCATTTTGCAAATATATGTTAAAGGCTGGTGAATGACTATATGCAGTTTAAATATAGGGCTGTAACCCAAAGTGGACAAATCATGGATGGAATACATGAAGCTGCCAGTGAAACTGAAGTTGTTTCAATGTTGAAAAGCTCCAATTACATGCCCATATCTGTAGAATTAACAGAGCAAAGCGGCTCCAGTATGAACTTATCCTTTGGAAAAGTGAAAAAGAAGGACTTGGCAATTTTCTGCAGACAGTTTTATACCATGCTGAACGCTGGAGTAACTGTTGTAAAAGCTTTAGATAT